>JAEZSJ010000286.1 GCA_023443985.1 Verrucomicrobiota bacterium
GTCCGCCCCTGCAAACGTCGTGCTCCTTGGCCTCACCCCTCGTTTTCCATTCTCCTATGAACCTCGGAGTCCGCGCCCACGATTTCGGCAAATTGCCGGTTGAAGAACTCGCCCGCCAGATCGCCAGCCACGGGCTGAACTGCATCCAGCTCGCACCCGTGAAGGCGCTGGCCGGTTGCGACAACGACACCGAGGGCTTCGACCCGCAGTACGCCGCGCAGGTCCGCGACACCTTCCGCCGCCATGGCATCCACGTCTCGGTGCTCGGCTGCTACATCAACCTCGGCGACCGCGACGAAGCCTCCCGCCGTCCGCAACTCGAGCGATTCAAGCACCACCTCCGCGCCGCCAAGGCCTTCGGCTGCCCCATCGTCGGCACCGAGACCGGCTCGCTCAACTCCGACTACTCCCGCCACCCCGACAACGGCGGCGACGAGGCGTTCGGCATCGTGCTTGAAAGCGTGCGTGAACTCGTCCGCGAGGCCGAGCGTTGCGACGCGCTCGTCTGTATCGAGGCCGTGGAACGCTACGTGATCTCCTCGCCGCAACGGCTCCGCCGCCTGCTCGACGAGGTCGCCTCGCCACACCTCCGCGTCATCTACGACCCCGTGAACCTCCTCTGGTCGACCAACTGCGACCGCGAGACCGCGATTCTCGACGACGCGCACACGCTCCTCGGCGAGCACATGCGCATCCTGCACGCGAAGGACTACACGATCGAAGACGGCGCCTTCCGCGAGCTCTCCGCCGGGCAGGGCCGCCTCAACTACCGCAAGGTGTTCCAGTGGCTGAAGACGCAGCCGCAACCGATCGACGTCCTCCTCGAGAACACGCACCCGGCTTCGATCGCGCGCACGATCGAGTTCGTGCAGCAGGCGTACCGCGAGGCGTGAGCAACGGCGGGGCGCCGACCGTGCTGCGGCGCCGCTCCCCACCTCGCGCCCGCCGCCGACCGGCCCCCTGCAACGGGCGACGCCTTTGGCGTCGCACCTCCTAACATACGTCGACCCGACACGGCGGCGCCGCCGGCCCGACGTTCGTCGCGGACTCTCCGCGGACTTTCCGCGGGCTTGCCGGAGAGAGGGCAACACTATCCCCCACCCCCTCTCCGGCTCTTTCCCCGAGAAATGGTGACACCGCAGTTCCCCGCCACGGTGTCGGCCGGTCTACCTGCCGCCCTTGCGGCGGGTCGTCGGCCCTGCCCCGGCGGCCGCAGGGGCCGCCTGCAGATGCCGGGAGAGTCGATGCACCTCCACGCCGGCGAGCAGGACGATGCCGATGCCGTGCGTGTCGTTCAGATTCCAGAGCAGCTCGCGCTTGTAGTAGTCGGAGGTGAAGGAGAACTCCGAGCCGCGGCACACGCCGTGCACGTTGCCCAGGCGGTCGATCGACGTGCGGTTGAGCGCCTCCCACGCCTTGAAGACGGCGCGCACGTAGCGGTCCGCGTCCTCGAGCCATCCGTGCTGCACACCGCGCGCGAACGCATAGGTGAACATGGACGTGCAAGAGGTCTCCGGATACGAGTCGTGCTCGTCGAGCACCTGGTGCCACATGCCGGCCGAGTCCTGCTGGGCGATCACGCCCGTGCAGAGCTCGCGGAACATCGCGAGCACCTCGGCACGCAGCGCATGCTGCTCCGGCAGGACGGCGAGCAGCTCCGAGAGCGAGAACAGCACCCAGCCGTTGCCCCGCCCCCACGGGATCCCGGTCGCCAGGCCGCGTGCGACATCGTGCACGTGCGACATGAGCTTCTTCTTCGGGATGAAAAGCCGTTGGCGGAAGCCCAGGAACTGCCGCGCCGCATCGTCGATGTGGCGGGCGTCGCCGGTGAGCTCGTAGTACCGGCAGAGGAACGGCACGCTCATGTAGAGGTCGTCGGCCCAGAGCGTCTGTTCGTGGAAGACGTGCATCAGGTCCTTCCGGAAGAACGTGCCGTCGGGCAGCCGCACCTGCTTGTTCGCGATGAAGTCCGCCACGTAGTCGGCGATCGCGCGACCGCCGGGGATCTCGAAATACTTCATCACCTCGAGCAACGAGGAGCCGAACGAGCCGCAGTCGTCGAGGCTGTCGATGCTGGTGAGCAGATGGTGGACGTTGGTCGCGCCGCCGTATTGCTGGCGGTCCCACAGCGCGTAGTCGAAAACGTCGCTGCAGAAGCGCATGTGGTCCACGATGTACCGCTGCGTCTCCTCGGAGCCGATCAGCTTCGCGCTGTGAAGCAGGCCGTAGAGGGTCACTCCGAGCGGGTAGTTCCAGCGGCCGTAGAGCGCATTCTCGTTGTACGGCCGGACCCAGAGGTCGGGCGCATCGAGCCGCCAGTACGTGTCGCCGTCGCGACCACGCACGAGCTTGTTGAGATCGCGCAGCCGGGGCAGGTCGCCGGACTCGAGACCGGCGAGCGGACCCGCGAAGAGCCACGGGCCGGAAGGCCCCTGGAGCTGGCACGGGCTGGTGAACTCCACCGGGCCGGCGGCGTCGCGCAGTGTGAGCTCAAAGCCCCAGTCCGTCTTGGCGCCCGCGGCGCGGACCATCACCGGGTGATGCCCGAACGGCACGCGCACCCGCGCGGAAAACTTCCCGGGCTTGGCCACCGTGAGCACCTCGCGGTCGGCGATGAAGACCGTGATCGGCGCCCGCGCGCGCCCGGCGAGCGTGTACTCGCCCTCGCCCACCTGGAGAAAGGCGCCTTGTGTCCACGCTACGGCGACACTGCCCGCGGCGGGCCCGAAGATCCGCCGGCACTGCCCCTGCGCCGCCTGCGCCTTCGACCACTGCTGGCGCGGCAGCCACTTCGCGCCGGTCGCCGCCGCGTCGGTGTCGGCCCCGGGGATCGCCGGCAGCTCGGTTGCGCGCGGCTCGCAGTAGAGCCAGCCCTCCTGCCCCGCCAGCTCGGCGATGGGCATGAGGAAATAGTATGGCAGCTTGCCGAGCCAGGTGCCGAACACGCCGCCGAAGCCGGCATCCGTCTTCTTGAAACGCAGCACCACATGGTTCCAGCCCGCCGCCAGCGGCAGCAGCAGGTTCTGCCGCTCCTCGGGATACCGCTCCTCGAAGATCGTGGAGCGGAAGATTTCCCGCTGGTTCACGTAGAGCACCGTCGGGCATTCGACCGAGACGTCGAACTTCAGGTCTCCCGCTGCTTCGGACCAGATCCGCGCCCATGCGTAGACGAAGACGCCGTTCGGCGCCTGGGGGAACTCCTTCCGGAAATCGACCGCGTAGCGGTAGTCCTTCCCACGCACAATGCCCCGATGCGAGTACGGCCGATAACAGGGCGCATGCGGCGGATTCACTCCGCGGTAACGCCGGACAATCGCGTCGAGCGTCCGCTCGACCTGTAGGCCGGCCTGCAGGTACATGCTCAGGTGGTCTTCAAAATAGAAACCCATAACGGTGGATGGCTGTGGAGTCGGAGACGGGCAAGTGGTGCAGTGTCGGCGTGGTAGCCGCCACCACAGGTGTGGGGTACAGGGCACCGCTGTTCGAGCGGCGGCGATGGATCGCTGATCGAACGCCGTGGTCGCGGCACCTGCACGACGTTGCGAAGCGGTGCCGGCGCGCACAATTGAACGCTGCTCTGACCGTCAGAGCGGCGGCACCGCTGGCGGGCGGCGGGCGCGCTGCCACGGCAGCGTTCATCGGCCACCCTCCGGGAGCGCGTCGCCGACAAGCGCGAGGCATTGGATCGCCGCCAGTCCCCATTGCGCGGTGCCGTTGGTCGAGACCCAGGCCGCTTCGTCCACGGGACGCAACACGTCCGGGCCGGAGATCCGGCGCACCTCGGGTTGCCGGCTCAGGCCGGAGTCGCCGCGTTCGCCTTCGTAGAACTCCCGCCAGGCCCGCTGCGCGAGCGCACGGTCGCCCTGGAGGCGCGCGGCAAAGGCGGTCAGTCGCGAGTGCCCCTGCCGCAGGTTGGTGCCGCGCAGCCGTTGCCCGAAATGCTTCTCCTGCTCGGCGCCGGGCGCGTTGTAGAAGACGCAATACTCCAGCCACGCGCGCCGGAACGCCGGCTCGTCGAGCAGCTGCACGAGCTCGGCGCATACCTCCACCAGGCCGAAGACCGCGCTCAGGTGCGACACCATCAGGCGGTCGCTCTCGGATTTCGCGAACGCCCCCGAGGCCAGCTCGAGTCGCGCGCCGCCCGTGAAAAAGCCGCGCGGCTGCGCCGCGATCGTGCGCATGCTCGCCAGCAGCCGGTCGCGCATCCGCGGATCGCCGGTGCGTTCCCACTCGGTGAGCCACGCCGCGGCCGCCGAGCCCCAGTCGGTGCCGAAGCCGGCGTAGACTTCCGTCGCGTTCGGATCGGGCGCGGTCACCCGGTCGGGCGCGACCTTGCGGTTGGCCTGCACCGTCGCAAGCGCGCGCACGGCCTCGACCTGCTCGCGCAGCAGCTCGCCCACCCGCTCGTCGCCGGTCAGGAAATAGTAGTAGCGGCGGTTCGTCGCCGTGCTGATGCGCAGCTGCTTCGCGCTGCAGCCCCAGTGCAGGACATTGTGCCGCGAGCCCAGCGGCGCGAAACGCCCGAGATGGTGCACATCCACCTCCCCGGTGTGCCGCGTCATCGCCTCGGCGAAACGGAACGCGTCCGCCCGGCCCGTGCGCAGATAGTGCAGCCAGAGCCAGATGTCGGTCGACAGCTCGGAGTTGTCCCAGGCGAACCCGCCGACGTCGTACCGCCACTCGTGACGGTCGGTGTCGTACGTGTGCATCACGTCGCCGTAGTTCCAGAATCCGTACCAACGGCGCTGCTCGCGCTGGTCCTCGTAGAACCGGAACGCCCAGTCGAGGCGGTCCTCGATGGCCGCCCGGGCCGATGTCGAGCGGTCGGCCGGCGCCCAGAGCCCGCCGAAGACACCGCAGGCGTGCAGATACTCCGGTGTGGTGGTGAGCACCGGCGGGGTCCGCACGACCTCGGCGAGCTCCGCGAGACGGGCGCGCGATGGCGTCGCCTCCAGCGCCCACACGAACAGCTCGCTGGTCCGCGCCACGCCCTCCGGCCGGTCGAACCCGGGCTCGTAGTCCTCGTACGTGATCTCGAGCCCCTCCAGCTGCTCGGCGTAGGTGCCCATGTCCGCGCCGTCGCGATAGCCGCGCAGATCCATCGCGCCCGCACGGGGCGACCACAACCAGGCGGTCACCTCGGCCGTCTCCCCCCCCGCGCCCGCGATCGCGAGCTCGGCGGGGTAGCTCTGCCAGAAATTTCGTATTCCAAATGCCATGCCACCAGCGGGGGTGCCGATGTAGCCGAGGCCGCCCGCCCGCTGCCCGCGGGCCGAGGTCAGCCAGGAGCAGCCCTCCCCGGTGCGTTTGTGGATCTCGAAGCCGTCGGCGCTCGACTGGAACAGGCTCCAGTCGCCGAACGCCGGCACCAGATGCATCCGCTTGCCCGCGCGCGGATCCCAGCTTCCAAGCGGCGGCGTGGCCACGCCCGCGAACTGCGCCGCCCGCACCGCCGCACCGGGGTCCCGCCGGAGTCCGGTGACGGTGCGCACCGCCTCGCCGAACAGGCCCGCCTCCTCGCCGGAGAACCGCACGTGTCGGTCGTGCAACTCGCCGCGGAGCGGCACCTCGAAACGCAGCCCGAGGCCGCGGATGAACTCGTGCCGCTCGTCCCCGTCGTGCACGAAGGTGTGCATCACCCGGATGGCGTCGCCGCCGGCGTAGAAGTACAGCCGCACCACGAACGGCAGCCAACGGCGCCCGCCGTCCGCGGTCGCATGGTGTCCCTCGAAACGCACCACCGCACGCACCGGGCCGGCCTGCTCCACCGTCGCCTTCCCGATCTCGCCGAATTGCGGCTCCGCCGCCGCGGTCGCGTCCGGACCGTTCTGCCGCAGGGCGACCAGCCGCCCGCCGCGCAGGATCTCCGCACCGCCGCGGCGCACCGCGGGCACCAGCACCGTGCCCGTGCGGGCCAGCCGGGCCACGATGATCCCGGTGTCGATCTCGATCGCCTCGGCGGTCTCGCGCACGCTCAGCGGCATCGCCGGCGCCGGGGCCGTCCCGGGCTCCACCTGCGCCCCCGCACCGGGGCGCACGCCCGCCGGCAG
>JAEZSJ010000306.1 GCA_023443985.1 Verrucomicrobiota bacterium
GGGGCGAGGCGCCCCCGCCGAGCCGCGGCTCACAAACGAAGAACGGCTCACCGGGACGGTTCGCCCTACCGCGGATGAGAAGGCGACGCGCGGTGACACGGTGCCTTCGCGCATCACGGAGATCGGCCGGCGCATGCTCAAGTTCCCAGTACATCCGCGGTATGCACGGATGTTCCTCGCGGCGGCGGAGTATGGCTGCGTGCGCACGGTCGCGCTGATGGCGGCGCTCACGCAGGGACGCTCGTTCTGGCTGCGCAACGTCGACCGCGGTGTCGAGCAGGCGCGCGAGGACCTGCTCGGCACCGAGACCGAGTCCGACTTTTTCCTGCTCATGCGCGCCTACCGCTACGCGGAGCAGGCGCGGTTCGCGGTCGATGCCTGTCGCCGGCTGGGCATCCACGCGCAGGCGGCGCGGCAGGTCGCGCCGCTGTTCGCACAGTTCCTCGAGATCGCCCAGGACGCGGGGCTCGACACGGCCGAGCGGCGCGTCGACGGCACACTGGTGCGGAAGTGCGTGCTGCTCGGGTTCATCGACCACCTAGCGCGCCGGCTCGACGAGGCGACGCTGCGCTGCGAGCTCGTGCACAAGCGCCGCGGCCAGCTCGCCCGGGAGAGCGCGCTGCATGGTGCGAAGCTGCTGGTGGTGGCCGAGATCAGCGAGATCGGCGGCCGTGCCGGAGAAGTGAACACGGTGCTCGGGCTCGCCACGGCGGTCGAGGAGGCGTGGCTGAAGGAGTTGTTCCCCGACGACTGCGACGAGACGATCACGACCGGGCTCGATCCGAACACCAAGCGCGTGACCGCGCGCCGCGAGCGGCGTTTCCGCGATCTCGTGCTCGAGTCGAGGGAGGGCGCGGAGCCGCCGGAGACCGAGGCGGCGCAGATCCTCGCGCGGCTGGTGCTCGCCGGCGACCTCAAGATCGAGGCGTGGGACGAGAAGGTGGAGGAGTGGATCGTGCGTGTGGCGCGGTTCGCCGAGTGGTTCCCCGAGATGGAGGCGCACCCGATCCGCGACGAGGACCGCGCGCTGTTGATCGACCAGATGTGCTACGGTTGCCGCGGCGTGAGGGATGTGCGCAATCTCGACCCGTGGCCGATCCTGCGGGACTGGCTCACGCCCGAGCAGCTCGCCGCGATGGAGACGCTGCTGCCCGAACGCATCGAGATGGCCAATGGCCGGCGCTCGAAGATCAGCTACCCGAAGGAGGGTCCGCCGGTGCTCTCGGCGCGCATCCAGGAACTCTTCGGGGTGGAGAAGCTGTCGCTCGCCCGCGGCCGCGTGCCGCTGAAGATCGAGGTGCTCGCACCCAACCAGCGCCCGCTCCAGGTGACCGACGACCTCGCGCGCTTCTGGCGCGAGGTGTATCCGGAGATCAAACCTGCGCTTTCCCGCCGTTACCCGCGCCACGAGTGGAGGTAGGCGGGAGAGAACCCGGCGCCGCGCGGCGCCGGTCGGAATCTACAGGAATCCCCAGTAGTAGAGGCTGCCCGCGGCACCGAGCAGCACAAGCACGTCCAGCGCCACCGTGGACCACAGGCCGGTCCGGTCGCCCGTCTTCCGCCAGTGCCGCAACCCGAGCACGTTGCGGGTGATCAGCACCCCGACTCCCACGAGCAGGAGCGCCGGAGTGCCGAGCGCCGTGGAGGATTTGGTGGCCAAGCGCAGGACGAGCGAGAATGCGAGCAGGCAGCCCAACGGCTGCAACAGGTGCAACGCCCAGGACCTACCCTTGATCTCGAGGAAGAACAGCCACGTTCCGAATGCGCCCAGGACGAGAATGAGGGAGAAAGTCAGCCAGTCGTTCATGGCGCGGGATTGGCGGGGTGGAGTGATGCGTCGGCGACAGTCGACCTGATCTACCGTCCGGAGGTCGATGCGAAAGATCCGCCGACTCCAACGCCCCGCGGCCGGCGTGCGGTTGGCTCAGTGGAAAGGGTCTCTGAAGTCGGAGCGTACGCCGTTGCGGTCGCCGGGAGCGGCCCGATACTCCGTGGCGTCCCGTCTGTCGCTTCGGACCTGCTCGATGAAAACTTCATTCCCTCTTCTGCCGGGCCTGCTGGTGCTCCTCACCGCGTTGTGCGGCCCGGCTCCGATCGCAAACGCCGGCGAGGCCGCGCCGGAGGTGTTCGTCGTCCGCGCGCCGGACCGCGCGCTGAGCCCCCTCACCGGCATGTCGCGAAGGCATTGGTACGACGCCGCGCGCTACCTGCTCGACGGCGCGTTCAGCCATGTGCACTCGCCGGACGACCCGTTGAAATTTCCCAAACAACCCGGCAAGAGCTACCCGCGCAGCGAAGCCGAGGTGCCCACGGAGAAACTCGAGGGGCTCTGCCGCACGCTCTTCGCTGCGGCGCCGCTGCTGAAGGTGGAACCGGAACTGGAGCTCAACGGCATCCGCGTCGGCGCGTACTACCGCCACCACTTCGGCCTGCTGGTCGATCCGGCGAACCCGAGCTACATCAAACCGCGACCGGCGAACGGAGGCCCAAATCAGAACCTCGTCGAGTTCGGCGCACTGGCGATGGCGTTCTTCGCCGCGCCGGAGGTGCTCTGGGATCCGCTGCCGCAGGCGCAGAAGGACGCGCTCGCAGCGGTGATGCTCAGCTACGGCGACGGGCCGACCGTCCCGTCGAACTGGAAGTTCTTCAATATCTTCGTCCTGAGCTTCTTCAAGGAGCGCGGTTATCCAGTGAACGAGGCGCTGCTCGAGGAGTATCTGCGGAAGTCGCTCGCCGACTACCGCGGCGAGGGCTGGTACAACGACAACCCGGCGTACGACTACTACAGCATGTGGGCCTACCAGCTCTACGGGATGTTGTGGGCGCAGTGGTTCGGCCGAGCGCACCACCCGGAGCTCGCGCGGCAGTTCGAGGCCAACTTCTGGGACATGCGGGACAACTATCCCCATGTCTTCGGGCGCGACGGAAAGATGATCCTGTGGGGGCGCAGCAACTCCTACCGCTTCGCCTCCGTCGGTCCGTTCCCGCTGATGGGTTTCGAGAGCCGAGCCGACGTGAACTACGGCTGGATGCGCCGCATCGCCTCCGGCGTGCTGCTGCAGTTTCTCGCGCATCCGCAGTTCCTCGAAGAGCGCGTGCCGACCCTGGGTTTCTACGGCCCGTTCGAGCCCGCGGTGCAGGTCTACAGCTGCCGCGGCAGCGCGTATTGGATGGGCAAGGTTTTTCTCGGCCTGCTCGTGCCGGCGGAGAGTCCGTTTTGGACCGCGGTCGAGAACGAAGGGCCCTGGGCCGCGGAGTTCCGCCCCGACACGGTGGTCAACAAGTTCCAGCCCGCGTCCGAGATCCTCATCACGAACTACCCCAACAGCGGTGCGGCGGAGGTCCGCGCGTGGTGCCACGAGCGCGTGGTCAAGGACTGGCAGGGGTTCCGCTCGACGGAGAACTACAACCGGCTCGCCTACAACAGCGCCTTCCCGTGGCAGGCCGACGGCCCGAACGGCGAGGTGGCGATGAACTATGTCGTGAAGAACCGCGACGGGAAATGGGAGGCGCTGCGCCTGTACACGTTCCAGCGATTCGAGGCGGGGATCTACCAGCGCTCCGCCGTGCTCGAGACCGACGAGCAGGTGCGCTTCGACCTGGCCGAGCAGCCGTTGCCCAACGGTATCCTCCGTGTGGATCGCCTTTCCGCCGACAAGCCGCTGGCGGTGCGCCTCGGCCATTATGCGCTGCCGCAGTTGCACGGCCCCGCCACGGTGGCGGAGCGCGAGGCGGGCGGGCGACGCGCCACGCTCCTCGACAACGGCGAATGGCAGCTGGCGCTCGTGCCGCTGGCCGGCTGGGAAACGGTGGAGGTCGTTCGCGCGAACGGCCTGCATCCCGAAGCCCAGGCGAGCGCTGTGCTGAACGCCACCGTGACCACCTCTGGCGCCGGTAGTTACATGATGGCGACACTGCTGCTGTGGAAGCGCACGGGCGAAGCCTGGAGCGACGACGAGCTTTTCCCGGCGACGTCGGTCGAGGCGCGCGGCGACGGCACCTGCACAGTCGCATGGCGCGACGGCGCGCCGACGACGATCACGTTTCAACCCTGAGCCGGCCGGCCGGCGTGGTTCGGGGCGCGGGCGCGCTCAGGGCACCGGCTCGAGCTGGAACCAGTCGATGGCGATGTCGGCGCCGGGGCGACCGGTGTAGAGCTTGATGAAGTTGTCGCCCTCGCGCAGCGAGACGATGCCGCAGTCGAACTCGGCCCAGTCGGCCGCGGCGGGGAAGGAGAGATATTTCTCGTACTCCCGGGGATCGAGGTCGGGCACCTGCAGCGACGTGTGGTTGACGAGCAGCTTGAGCTTCTGCGGGCCGGCCGGCGCCGTGTAACGGATCTTTAGATGCGCTGGGCGGGCCATCGCGGACTGCACCATGACGGTGACGTGGTTGAGCGACTTTTCGAATCCGGTGACGTAGCCCGCGGCGCTGAAGCCGGGAAGCTCGGTGGCGACGGTCGGGCCGTCGAGCGCGCCGCCGGCGGCCGGGGCAGCCTCGGCCTCGAGCAGGACGGTGACGCGGGAATGGGCGGGCCGAACGCCTTCGACGGCGACGCCTCGCTCGCTCGGGACGATCGGCTTGATCGCGCCGGCGGCATCGTATTCGAGTTCGTCGGCCATGACGCTGCGGACCTGGCTCATTCCGCCGGAGAGCCACGAGCTGTGGTAGAACGCATACCAGCGGCCCTTGTACTCGGCGATGGAGCCGTGGTTGGTGTCGGAGCGCTTCGGGAACTCGCGCATGTAGACGCCGCCGGGTGTGTACGGCCCGAGCGGTTTGTCGGCGACGGCGTAATACAGGTGCTGCGGCCATTTGCGGCCGGGCAGGCCGGGGTAGCTCAGGTAGTATTTCCCGGCGCGTTTGTGGAGCCACGGTCCCTCGAAGAAGTCGGGCAGTTGGGAGGACAGGTCCACGGTGGTCTCGGCCACGGCGGAGCGGAGGTCGTCGGCGAGACGCACGCCGAAGCAACGGCCGCCGCCGCCCCAGACGAGGTAGGCCTGGTTGTCGTCGTCGACGAGGACGGCGGGGTCGATGCCGCCGCGCACGCCGGCGACGGGGCCGAGGTCGGTGAAGGGTCCTTGCGGGCGCGGACTGGAGGCGACGGCGATGCGGAACATCCCGGTGCCGCGCTCCCGCGCACAGTAGAAGAGGTAGTAGGTGCCGTTGCGGAGCACGCAGTCGACCGCCCACATGTGGCTGATCGCCCACGGGGCGGATTTCAGGTGGAAGACGACTCCGTAGTCGGTCCAGTTGACCAGGTCCGACGTCGAGAAGACGTGGTAGCTGATCATGGTGTCGTACGTGTTTGTGCCCGGTTGGTCGTGCGAGGTGTAGAGCCAGAGCCGGTCGTCGCCCGGCCAGACGTGCGCGGACGGGTCGGCGGCGAAGACGGTGTTGATGACGGGGTTGCCGGCGAAGGCGTGGCTCGCGCAGACGAGGGCGCCGAGCAAGGCGAGGCGAAGCAGGGAAAACATTGCGGGGTGGTGGTGCGGCGGAACCGTGTCGGGACGGGACGCGAAGGCAAAACTCAACTCGTCGAGTCTACGTCCACCTGAGCGGCAATTGTGTGGCCGGCGGCCATACGCACGATGGCGGTCCCCAAGCCGCCTGCGTGCTCCGCCCCAACGCGCCTCCGCCATCCTTCCGCTCCGCTCAATGTTGCGCCCCCAGTTGCTCGATCTTGCCGCCCGCGGCCATCGGGTTCCGATCGCCGCCGATCTGGTGCTTCACGCGCAGGGCGACGCGGAGGCGACCGTCCGGGGCGGGGCACGCCTTGGTGCGGTGATCGCGGCGGCGGCGGAGCAGTTCCGCACGCCGCTGGCGTTTCCGTTGATGGACCTGCGGCTCGAGAAGGTGGAGCTGCTGCGCTACTTCGGCGTGCCGGCGGCGAAGGCGGAGACCTTCCACTTTGACCATGCCCCGGAGGCCGCACGGCGCACCGACTACGCCCGGCAGGTGGACAACGTGGCGTCCGGTCCGCGGGTGGCGGCGAACCTGGAGGCGTTGCGCCATGTCGCACACCAGCCGGGACTGCTGCCGATCGGGATGTGCATCGGGCCGTTCTCGCTCACGACGAAACTGATGGCCGACCCGATCACCCCGGTGTGTCTCGCCGGCGCGGGGATCGGCGCGGAGGAGGACGAGGGCGTGGCGCTGCTCGAGGCGTGCGCGGAGCTCAGCCTCACGTGCGTGCTGGCCCAGGTGCGTCGGGCGCTCGCCGCCGGCGCGCGGGCGGTCTTCGTGGCCGAACCGGCGGCGAACCAGGTCTATTTCTCCCCGCTGCAGATGGCCGGCGGCAGCGACGCCTTCGAGCGGTTCGTCCTGGCACCGAACCGGCGCCTCGCCGAGACGCTCGCCGCGGCCGACGCCGACCTGCTCTTCCATTGCTGCGGCGAGATCACCGACCCGATGCTCGACGGCTTCTGCTCGTTGCACCCGAGCCTGCTCAGCCTCGGCAGCTCCCGCCGGCTATGGGAGGATGCGTCGCGAGTTCCTAAGGACATCGTGCTCTACGGCAACCTGCCCTCGAAGCTCTTCTACTCCGACGCCGATCTGCCGCTTGCGCGCGTGACCGAGGCCACGGACGAGCTCGCGGCCCGCATGGCGGCGAGCGGGCACCCCTTCATCCTCGGCACCGAGTGCGACACCCTGCACGTGCCGGCCCACGCGGCGACGATCCGCGCGAAGGTCGACCGCCTGCTCGGCCTCGCCTGACCGCCCCGTCCCGGTCCTCCCGTTTGCCGGCTTGCCCCGGCCTCGTCCCCGGCTCCACCTTTTCCTCCGACCCCATGAGCGAACTCATCGAAAAGATCACGACCTGTATCGAGCGCGGCAAAGTGAACCTCGCTTCGCCCTATCCCAAGGACTTGAAAGGGCAGGAGGGCGCCGACGAGTTCGCCCAGCAGGCGATCGCGGGCGGCATCGGCCCCGACGTGATCCTGGCCGCCTGCAACGACGGCATGCAGCGGATCGGCGCGAAGTTCGGCCGGGGCGAGGCGTTCGTGCCGGAGCTGCTGATGGCGGCGAAGGCGATGAACGCGGTGATGGCGCACCTGAAGCCGTTCTTCGCCGCCGGCACGGTGAAGCCCAAGGGCAAATTCGTGCTCGGCACGGTGGCGGGCGACCTGCACGACATCGGCAAGAACCTCGTCTCGATGGTTGTGGCCGGCAACGGCTGGGAGGTCCTGGACCTCGGGATCGACGTGAAGATCCCGAAGTTCATCGACGCGGTGCGCAACAACCCTGGCTGCGTGGTCGGGCTGAGCGCGCTGCTCACGACCACGATGGGCAACATGGCCGCCACCGTGAAGGAGCTGAAGGCCCAGTTTCCGAATACAGTCGTCATCGTCGGCGGAGCGCCGCTCTCGGCCGAGGCCGCCGCGCAGATGGGCGCCGACGGTTATGCGCCGGACCCGCAGGGCGCCGCCGCGTTCCTCAGCAAGTACGCCGCCGCCGCGTGACCGCGGGCCCGCTTTCCCCATGAGATCCCTCCTCGACGCGCTCCGCCGCGGGCGCCCCCTGGTCTCCGACGGCGCCTGGGGCACCTTTCTCTACCAACGCGGCCTCCAGCCCGGCGAATGCCCCGAACTATGGAACGTGACCCGCCGCGCCGACGTGGCGGCGATCGCCGGGAGCTACGTCGCGGCCGGTGCGGACCTGATCCTCACCAACAGCTTTGGCGGCAGTCCGCACAAGCTCGCCGGATACGGTCTCGCCGACCGGGCGGCGGAGCTCAACGAGGCGGCGGGCGCGATCTCGCGCGCGGCCGCCGGCGCCGACCGGCTCGTGCTCGGCTCGATGGGGCCGACCGGCGTGATGCTCATGATGGGCGAGGTCTCCGAGGAGGAGCTCGCCGCCGGCTTCGCAACGCAGGCGGCGGCGCTGCAGAAGGGCGGGGTCGACGGTCTCTGCCTGGAGACGTTCTCGGCCCTGGACGAGGCCGCCGTGGCGATCCGCGCGGCGAAGCAGGCCACCGGTCTGCCGATCGCGTGCACCTTCACCTTCGAGCGCACGCCCGCCGGCGATTTCCGCACGATGATGGGCGTGTCGCCCGAGGAGATGGTCGAGGCGGTGAAGGAGGCCGGCGCCGACATCGTGGGCACGAACTGCGGCAACGGTTTCGAGCAGATGATCGAGATTGTCCGCCTGATCCGGAGAGTGGATGCGACCACGCCGGTGCTCGTGCACGCCAACGCCGGCAAACCGCAGTACGTGGACGGCAAGACCGTGTTCCCCGAGACCCCCGAGATGATGGCGGCGCACCTCGACGAGTTGCTCGCCGCCGGGGCGAACATCGTCGGCGGCTGCTGCGGCACCGGGCCGGCGCACATCCGCGCGATCGCGGAGAAGGTCCGGCCACGCGGATGAGCGTCCGTCTGCCAGAGACCGAGCGGGAGGACGGCGCGCGCGAGGTCGGCATCGGCTTCGCCGACCTGGCGGTGGACCGCGGCGGCGTGGTGGACGTGCTCGGCTACCGCGAGCGGGAGATGCCGGAACATTTCGGCGAGCTGCTCGACCGCGCCCTGGGTGAGGCGGCGCACCGCTGCCTGCCCCGCGCCGGCTACCGGTTGGTCGCGGGCGGCCGTGAGCCGGGCCGGTACGATGCGGTGCGGGCCGGCGGCACGGTGTTCGCGACGCAGAAGATCGTGGCCGGGGCGCTCGGGCGCGCGGAGCAACTGGCGGTCTTCGCCTGCACGATCGGGCCCGGGCTTGAGGAGTGGGCGCGCGAGCAGATGGCCCACGATCCGGCGCTCGGCTTCATCGCGGACGCGGTCGGCTCGGCGGTGGCCGAGGCGTTGGCGGACCGGTTGCACGACCACCTCGAGTTCGAGATGGCGCGGCGCGGGTGGCGGATCTCGAACCGCTACAGCCCGGGTTATTGTGGCTGGTCGGTGGCGGAGCAGCACCAGCTCTTCGCGCTGCTGCCGGCGGGCTTTTGCGGGATCGCGCTGGGGGAGTCGGCGTTGATGCACCCGGTGAAATCCGTGAGCGGCATCGTGGGCGTCGGCGCCGAGGTGAGCCACAGCGACTACCTCTGCGACGTCTGCCACCAGCGCGACTGCACCTACCGGCGCTACCACGCTCGGCGCAAGGCGGTGCCGGAACCTGTTTCCTGAAACTGAATTCAACCAACGAGGATCCCGACCATGACCGACCCCCAATGGGACGCACTGCTCAAGACGATCAAGGGTGAGACGCAGCACCCGCTGCCCGCCGGCTTCATCATCGACTGCCCGTGGTTGCCGAACTGGTACGGAGTGCGGATCCTCGACTACTTCACCAACGACGCCCTCTGGCTCGAGGCGAACCTCAAGGCGCTGCGCACCTTCCCGGACGCGATGTTCCTGCCCGGCTTCTGGTCGGAGGTGGGCATGTGCACGGAGCCGTCGGCCTTCGGCGTGCGCTGCACGTTCCCGGCGAACGAGTTTCCCCACGCGCACAAGCTCATCCGCACCACGCAGGACATCGACGACCTCGTCGTGCCCGATCCGCACACCGACGGTTTCGCGCCGTTCATCCTCAACCGCCTGAAGCTCGCGCAGCCGCACATCGAGGCGGCCGGCCACAAGATCCGTTTCGCGGTCGCGCGCGGGCCGCTGAACGTCGCCAGCTACCTCATGGGCACGACGGAGTTCCTCACGCTGCTCATGATGGAGCCCGACAAGGGCGAGCTGCTCCTGCGCAAGATCACCGACTACCTGAAGGCGTGGCTCACGCTGCAGCGCGAGACGTTCCCCTCGATCGACGGCATCTTCATGCTCGACGACATCATCGGGTTCATGGGCGAGGACGACTTCCGCACCTTCGGCCTGCCGCTCTTCAAGGAGCTTTACGACGCGCCGGTGTCGGTGCGTTTTCTGCACAACGACGCCCCGTGCAAGGTCTGTGCGCCGATCCTGCCGGAGATGGGCGTGAACCTCTTCAACATGGGCTTCGAGGTGAGCCTCGCGGAGCTCAAGGAGCTCACGCAGAACAAGGTCACCCTCGTGGGCAACCTGCCGCCGCGCGACGTGCTCGCGAAGGCCGATGCCGCCGGTGTCTACGCCGCGACGAAGGCGATGCTCGACGCCGTACCCGACAAATCGCGACTGGTCGTCTCCTGCGGCGGCGGCATGCCGCCCGGCGTGAGCACGGAGAACGTGAATGCGTTCCTGCGCGCGGTGCGGGAGTGCGGAAGATAGGTCGTATGGGTCGCATAGGCCCCATGGGACCTATCCGACCCTAGCCAAAAACAACGCCCGCTCCCTGGCAGGAGCGGGTGGGTGATTTCTGCGGGGCGGCGAAACGCTCACTCGTTCCGCTACGGGCTGCGACTTGCGCGTTCAGCGCTGCACGCGGGCGCCGCCACCGGACATGAGCTTCTCGACCTCCTTGCGGGTGGCCATCGAGGTGTCGCCGGGGGTGGTCGACGCCAACGCGCCGTGGGCGGCGCCGTACTCGACGGCCTTCTGCGGGTCGTTGGCGGAGAGGAAGC
>JAEZSJ010000033.1 GCA_023443985.1 Verrucomicrobiota bacterium
GCGGAGCAGCGTGGGCGGCGCTCCGCGCTCAGAACTTGAAGCGGGCCTGCAGGCCGGCGTAGTGGCCGTAGTCCGTGCCGACGACGGCCTCGTCGTATTCCGTGTAGCTATACTCGGCGACGAGATCGAGGTTCGCGGTCACCGCGTAGGTGGGAGCGAATGTGCCGCGGACGAAATCGTCGCCCGCCTCGCCCTGGCCGGCGCTCAGGCGGAACGTGGCCGCCCACTTGTCACTGGCCTGATACTTCACGAGACCGAGGACGAAGTAGCCGTCCTCGTTGCCGGCGTTCTTGTAGTCGGTGCTGCCGTAGCAGACCTCGCCGGCGATGGTGAAGCGGCCGTAGACGTACTGGACCCACAGGTCGCCGACGAAACGTTTGGCGTCGGAGTCGTCGCCGGTGTCGTAGCCGAGGCCGGCGAAGAGCGTGAAGTTCTCGATGGCCTTGTAGGTGAAATAGGCCTCGAGGCCGACGCCGTTGTCGAGGTCGCCGTCGCCCTTGTAGTACGCGGGACCGTAGAGCGAATCGGAGATGCCGAGCCCGATCGAGTAGGCGTCGGTGCTGTTCTCGAACTTCACGCCCGTGTGGTACGCCGGGATGTACGCGGCGGTGGGGTTGGCGTACGAGATCTGCAGCATGTTGATGGGATCGAACGCCTCGTAGCCGAGCCAGCTGAGGTACTTGCCCGCGGTGACGCTGCTGCCGTTGCCGAGATCGTAGGTGCCGTACGCATCCAGGAAGATCGGCGAGTTGTTGAAGCCGTCGCCGGAGCCGGTGCCGAAGGCGAAGAGGCTGGCGGTGACCGTCAGCGGGGCGAGCTTCGCGACGGCCGTGAGCTTGGTGGCGTCGAGGTCGGCATTGCTGTCGCTGTCGGCACCCTGGTTTTTCGAATACGAGGCCGAGCCCACGACGTAGCCGCTGACGGCGAACTGCTCGTTGAGCGCGACTTCGGCCGGAAGCGCATGGGTGGCGAGGGCGGCGGCCGTGGCGCCCGCAAGTTTCAGGGAGGTCGGAAGTTTCATGGTTGTTTTCTGTGGTGGAGATGGGCGTGTCGGATTGCTGGCCACGCCGCTCCCCTCCGAGCAGCCGTCATGCCCCGGGCCCGCCATGCCCGATGAAACGTTTTCATCCGCCCCGGGCGCGGCGCCTCCCGCGGGTGCGCTCCCGCCGGACAAAAAGAAACCCGCGCCGTGTGGGGCGCGGGCGGAAGCGGACGGGAAACGGCCGGGGCTATTCGGCGGCGGCATCGCCCGCGCTGCTGGCGAGCGCGGTGCCGCCGGAGACGGTGACCTTCTCCATGATCGCGGCGCGAATCTTCTCGGCCACCTCCGCCTTCTCGGCGAGGAACGCCTTCGCCGCCTCGCGGCCCTGCCCGATGAGGTTGCCCTCGTAGGCGATCCAGGCGCCCTTCTTCTCGAGCACCTTCTGTTCGATGCCGAGGTCGAGCAGCGAACCGGTCTTCGAGATACCCTCGTTGTACATGATGTCGAACTCGCACTCGGTGAACGGCGGGGCGACCTTGTTCTTCACCACCTTGATCTTGGTGCGGTTGCCGATGACCTTGCCGGCCGGGTCCTTGATCTGGCCGATGCGCCGGATGTCGATGCGGATCGAGGAGAAGAACTTCAGGGCGCGGCCGCCGGGGGTCGTCTCCGGATTTCCGAACATCACGCCGATCTTCTCGCGAATCTGGTTGGTGAAGATGCAGACGCACTTGGTCTTGCTGATCACCGCGGTGAGGCGGCGCATCGCCTGGCTCATCAGGCGGGCCTGCGAGCCGACGGTGGCGTCGCCCATCTGGCCGTCGAGCTCCTGCTTGGAGATGAGCGCGGCGACCGAGTCGATCACGATCACATCGATCGCGCCGGAGCGGATGAGCGTCTCGGCGATGGTGAGCGCGTCCTCGCCGCTGTCGGGCTGCGAGACGAGCAGGTCGTCGAGGTTCACGCCGACCACGCGCGCATACTTCGGGTCGAGCGCGTGCTCGACATCGATGAACGCCGCCAGTCCGCCATGTTTCTGCACCTCGGCGATGACGCTCAGGCACAGCGTGGTCTTGCCGGAGGATTCGGGACCGAAGATCTCGATGATGCGTCCGGTCGGCAGGCCGCCGGCGCCGAGCGCGAGGTCGATGGCGATCGAGCCGGTGGAGACCGTCTCCACCTTCATCTTGGTCGCATCGCCCAGCCGCATGATGGAGCCGTCGCCGAACTCCTTGGTGATGGCGGACAGCGCGAGCTCGAGATTCTTGCGAGCGGCGGCGTCGGCATTGGCTTGGGCGGAACCCTTGGATTTTTCGGCGGGAGCGGCGGGCTTGGACATGGTGGATTCGGGAGCGGCGGGTTTGCGCGGGGAACGGGAGGCGACGCTTGCCGAAACAGGGGGAGTGGCAAGTGCGATGTCGGGCGCGGAGGCGAGGTCGATGCTCATGGTGAGCGCGGACCATAGCGGCCGGCTCCGGACAACCGCCGTCCGACGGGACGGCGGAGCCGGGCCTCGCGCCGTTTCCGGCGGCGTCCGTGGCGGGCGGGCCGGAGGGCGATCGAACGGCCTCCCGCGCCGCGGCAACGGCCGCACGGTTTCCGAAAACCGGTTTGCCTGATACGAATTGCCCCTTAGAAACGTCGACCAAGCGGTCCCCCCGCCGGATTTCCCAACCCAAACAAACACCATGTCGGACACCTCCGTTCCTCCTCCTCCCGCGCCCGCGGCCGCCGCCGGCGAAGACAAGACCGTCGCCATCCTCAGCTACCTCACGCTGATCGGCTTCATCATCGCCATCGTGCTGCACAACGGCAAAAAGACCGCGCTCGGCACGTTCCACCTGCAACAGGCGCTCGGCCTGGTCGTGACAGCCATCGGCGGCTGCATCGCGATCGTGATCCTCGGCATCATTCTCGCGTTCATCCCGGTGCTCGGCTGGATCCTGTCGCTGCTCATCAACCTCGGCTTCGGCCTCGGCATGCTGGCGCTCGTCATCATCGGCTTCATCAACGCCCTCAACGGCCAGATGAAGCCGCTCCCGGTCGTGGGCGCGCAGTACCAGAAGTGGTTCGGCAAGGCCTTCGTCTGAGCTTCACCTGACCCCTCTCGACCCGGACGGTCCGCCGTCCGGGTCTTTTTTTGCCCTGCCGGCGACCGGCGTTGCCGCTTTCCTTCAGTCCGCGTTCCGCCACACTCCGCGCCATCGCCCCATGGACTACCACGTCGCCCGCAACAACCAGAAGCTCGGCGTCTTCCCCGAAGCCGACCTTCGCACCCGCCTCCAAGGCGGCGAAATCCTCCCCGACGATCTCGTCTGGTGCGAGGGCATGTCCGCCTGGAAACCGGCGGCGGAGGTCTTTGCCGCCGCCGCGGTGCCCCCGCCGCCCGCGCCCGCGGCCCCGCTCGCCGGGCCGCCATCGGTTCCTGCGG
>JAEZSJ010000367.1 GCA_023443985.1 Verrucomicrobiota bacterium
ACCTCCGGCCGTGCGAGGCGCTCGACGGCGCCTCCGAGATCGGCCTGCGCGCCGCCGCCCGGCGCCTCGCCGACCTCGTACCGGCCACCGCGCTGGATTTCGTCGCGCTCGGGCCGCAGGTCTCCGAGCTGCTCTGGCAGTTGCCGCAGCTCGACGAGTTTTTCGACGCCGCCGAGCTGCCCAAGCTCCTCTGGTGCCCGGCGCGGGGCGAACTGCGCGTGACCTGCCTCGACGCCGCGAACGTGATCGCCGCGACGCTGCGCGAGTTCCGGCACGCGATCCTCACCTCGGCGACCCTCAACCCGCCCGACGCGTTCGCCACCGCCTGCGGACTCGACCGTGCCGCCGCCGTGGCGCCGCCCGCGCGAGGGGCGAAATCCGTCGAGCCTGCACCAGTCGACCTTGCCGCCACGCTCGGCAAGCTCCCGCGGGGCGCGAGGAAGAAGCTCGCCGGTCTCACCACCGCATCGGCCCTGCTCCGCGTCGAGGAGGAGCAGACCCCGCCAGCCGTGCCGTTGCTGCGCGCCGACACGCCATGGCGCCGCGGCGCCTACCGCGTGGCGATCGACACCCGCGTCGACACCCGCTGGGAGCGGCGCAACCACCATTTCGAGACAACGGCCTCAACCGTCGCCCTGCTCCGTGCGGCCGCGGCGTCCGCGACCTCACGAGCCGAGCCAAACACAGTTCCGCGTCCCGCCCCGGTCGCCGTCTTCTTCCCGAGCTACGCCTACGCCGAGGCCGTCGCCCAACATTGCGCCGCCTCGCACCCGGCGCTGCGTCTCGCCCAGCAGCCGCGGGGACTCGATCTCGCCCAGCAGACGGCGTTCATCGAGGGCGCGCTCGCGGCGTGCGACGCGCTGTTCCTCATCCTCGGGACCGGCTACACCGAGGGCATCGATCTGCTCGGCGGGAGGATCACCCACGCGATGGTCGTCGGCCCCGCCCTGCCCGAGGTAAACGCCGTGCAGCGCGCGAAGCTCGCGCACAGCTCCGCCAAGTCCCGCGACGCCGCCTTCCGTCTCGTTTACCAGGTGCCGGGCATGCAGAAGGTGAACCAGGCGCTCGGGCGCCTCGTGCGCGCCCCCGGACACCACGCCACGGTGCTGCTCCATTGTCGCCGTTTTTCGGAGTCAAGTTACGGCGAGCTGCTCGATCCCGAGCTGCAGTCCGCGCCGCTGCTCGACAGCGACGAACTCCTCGCGGCCTGGTTGGGCGGGCACGAGATCGCGCCCTGACCGATCGGAAACGACCCGGGCGCACGTCGCCGCCGGATTTACGTGGAAAACGGCCGGATCCTTGGTCTTCCGCCTCGCCCTGCCACGCTCCGGCCCAACACCCGGCTCCCGCCTTGGCGCTCCACTTTCGGGCGGCCCCCTTCTTCCTCCTGTGTCGACACCAGTCCCTCCTTCCGGCGATCGCCCTGCAGTCTTCGACGTGCGCGCCTTCGGTGCGCGCGGCGACGGCCTCGCGCTCGAAACCGCGGCGATCAATGCGGCAATCGACGCGGCACACACCGCCGGCGGCGGCACCGTCGTCGTGCCGGCCGGGGACTACCTCTGCCACTCCCTCCGCCTGCGCAGCCGGATCACCCTCCAGCTCCAGGCCGGGGCCACCATCATCGCGGCCGATCCGCCCGCGGTCGGGCAACCCGGCGGCTACGACACGCCCGAGGAGGGCCCGCCGAACCATTTCCAGGACTTCGGCCACTCCCGCTTCCGCAACAGCCTCATCTGGGGCGAGGAGCTCGAGCAGGTCGCCATCCTGGGCCCGGGGCGTCTCTACGGCCGCGGGCTGAGCCGCGGCAACGGCCGCGTCGCCCTTCCCGTCGGCGCGGTCGCGCCCCAGCCGCCCGGCCACCTCCCCGACGTGCTCGAGGCCGACGGGCCGGTCGAGCCTGTCGCGACCGACGCCGCCGGCCCCTTCGGATACCCCCATTCCTCGGATACCCTGCCGGCCGGGGTCGGCAACAAGACGATCGCCCTGCGCGCGTGCCGCCAGATCCTCCTGCGAGACCTCACGATCCTGCACGGCGGGCACTTCGCGGTCCTCGCGACCGCGTGCGACCATGTCACCATCGACAACCTGCTGATCGACACCAACCGCGACGGCATCGACATCGACGCCTGCCACAACGTCCGCATCTCCCGCTGCGCCGTGAACTCCCCGTGGGACGACGGCATCTGCATCAAGTCCTCGTTCGGCGGCGGTGTGCTCCGCTCGGTCGAGAACGTGACCGTGAGCGACTGCTACGTCAGCGGCTTCGAGGAGGGCACGCTCCTCGACGGGCGCCGCTCGCGGGTGATCCGCCACCGCGGCGGCCCGATCGGGCGGATCAAGCTCGGCACCGAGGGGACCGGCGGCTTCCGCAACATCGCCATCACCAACTGCGTGTTCGAGTTTTGCCGCGGCCTCGCCCTGGAGCAGGTCGATGGCGGCGTGATGGAGGACATCGTCGTGTCCAATCTCACGATGCGCGAGGTGATGAACGCCCCGGTCTTCGTGCGCGTCGGCGCGCGCCACCGCACACCCGTGCCAGACGCCCGCAGCTCGGCCCGGCGCATCCGCATCAGCAACGTGGTCGCCAGCGAGGTCGCGCCCGACCACGGGATCTTCGTGGCCGGCTTGGCCGACAGCCCGGTCGAGGGTCTGGCGCTGAGCGACATCCACCTGAGCTTCCGCGGCGGCGGCACGCCGGAGGATGCGCAGCGTAGCGTCCCGGAGCTGCCCGACGGCTATCCGGAGCCGTATCTCTTCGGGCGCCTTCCGGCCTGGGTCCTGTTCGCGCGCCACGTGCACGGTCTCACCGTCCGCGATCTCACCGGCGAGCTGCAGCAGGACGACGCCCGGCCCGCGGTACATCTGGACGATGTGGTCGCCAGCGCGCTCACCGCGGTGCGCTTGCCCCACCCGGCCGGTCGGCGCGACTGGATGATCCGTCGCGCCTGCGAGCTTCGCCTGCGCGAGTGCGACGGTGCACCCGACACCGTCCGCCACGCTTTCTGAGCGGCGGGCCCGCCGCGCTCAGGGCAGCGGCATCAGCCCCTCGGCGCGGATACACCACGTCCCATCCTGCGGAAAACCGGGATGCGGGTCCGCGCAACCGTTCCAGCCGGCGACCATCAGCGCGACCGCGGCGAGGAAGGAGCCGTTGGCGGGCAGGTAGGCGGCGATCTCACGGCGACCGGCGGCTTGGTCGGCCTGGGCGCGATCGCTGCCCTGCGGGCAATGGCCGTTCGGCGCATACCAGTTGTTCGGCCCTTCGCGCAGCAACACCTCGAGCGCGATGTCGGGGCGCCCGAGCCGCGTCGCCGTCATCGCGATCATCGGATAGTCCCAGCCCCAGATCTTCGTCCGCCAATCCCACTCTGCGAGCACCGCCGCGAGCGTGCGTCGCATGGTCGCCTCGTCGACGGCCGCGGTGGGCGGCAGGAAGCCGAGAGCCATGAGCATCTCCGGATGGTCGTGTCGGCTCGCGAGATTCTCCCAGGTGTCCGGATGGGACTCGAGAGCGACGTACTTGCCGTCGCGCACCGGCAGCGGGGCCAGGTCCCGGAGCCGCTCGTCCCAACCGGCATCGCGGGCCAGGCCCGCCCGCACGCGCCACCGCTGTGCGGTCTCCAGGGCCCAGCGCCAATAGGCGAGCTCGAAGGAGGGGTTCCGGCTTGTCGCCGGATCATGGATCTCCTGCGCGATCCACAGCGGCGGCCCGAGGTCGTAACGGCCGGTGGCCGGATTGCGGACGAGCATCGACGCGAGGCAGTCGGCCGTGGCGAAGACCAGCTCCCGATACTTCGCGAGGTTCTCCGCGGAGGGCGACTGGCGCAGGAGGAGATCGGCGAGGTGGAGCGGGTGCGGCTGGTTCCAGACGATGAGCGGGTTGCCGCCGGGGCTCTCGCGCCCGTCCGGCCCGACCATCTTCGCCCAGCGCGCACCCGCCAGTCCGCGACTGGCGGCCAGCGCCCGCGCCTCGGGCAGACGCGCGCGGTACCAGTCGAGGCCGCGTTCCGCGAGATCAGGCCGTCCCCACAGCACGAAATGCGCGGTGTGCCACCAGAGCATCTCGGTGTGGTGTTTGCCGTACCACGTGTTGCAGGTGAGCCCGCTCTCCTGCGGTGGCACCTCGCCGACGCATTGGATGCCGGTGAGGTAACGCGACAGGACGATCCTCTCCTCGAGCTTGGGTGCGAGCGGATTGGTGCTGCCCGTGAAGTCGACCGCCGCACCCGAGCGCCAGAACTGCGCCCAGTGGGCGGCGGATGCCTCGACGATCGCTTTCCAGGCGTTCTCGGGCTGTTCGCCGCTCCCGCTCGGCATCCCCGCGGAGAACTGCAGCGACAACTGCAACACCGCCCCGCCTCCGCCGCCGCGCAGCGTGAACTCATGCCTCCCCTCCGTCTCCAGAACCTGGTTGCTTGTAACATAATATGTTACATTTCCGGCTCTCCGGCGGAGCCACGTCGCGGTGAGCGCCTCGGTGGAATGCTCCTCCGGTCGGCTCCAGTCGAGCGGCGGGGTGTTCTTCACGCTGGGATCGTGCCCGCGTGGAAACGCGAGCCGCACGCGCAGCTTTCCCCGTTTCACCCACTCCGACTCGACCTCGACCGCGATTCGATCGGCGCGGGGATCGCAGGCGGTGGTCACCCGCACGGGCCGGCCGTCGAGCTTGAAGCGGCTGGTGATGATCCCCGTCCAGAGATCGAGCGTCTGCTCGGGCTCCTGGATGTCCCCCGGTTGCAGCGGTGAACCGTCGGGCTTGTCCCACTCGAGGGCGAGTTGTCCGAGCGGATGCAGGCGCGGATTCCGCCGCAGCCACTCCCCCGCCGGGGACGCCGCGCGCGTGGGGTACGCGACGATCCGTCCGTCGGCGTGCAGGAAGTCCTGGTTCGTGTCCGCGAGCTGGAAGTTCTCCGGGTTCGGCTCGGTCGTCCAACACCAGCGCGCGAGGGTTTCGAGCGGGATGCCATGGCGCCGGTAATGCTCGCCGAAGGTCTGCAGGCCGGTGACATCGACCGTGAAGGCGAAGCCGCCGTTGCCGACGCTGAGCGGCGCCAGTGGGTCGACGCGACGAGTCACCGGATTATGGCGACGCACCAGCGCCTCGCGGTCGATCGGCGTCGTCGCGGGCAGCAGGTTCGGCAACGCCTCGGTTCCATGGGCAAGACGGAAGTAGTCGAAGTCCGCCGCGCCGTCGCCCGCGCCGGTGCAGAAAAGCGCCAAGCGTGCGCCTTTCCATTGGCCTGCGCTCAGGGTGATCGCGAGCCCGGTGTCGACAAACGCGCCGCCGTCGACCGCGTACGACAGGCGCGCCGCGTCGCCGTGATGCTCCGCCCGCAGCCGCACGATCGGGGTCGCCGTCGGCGGCCCCTGACCGCCGCGCCACACGACGCGCCAGACCGCGCCCTCGCGGCGCACGCCGATCTCGTGTAACTCCTTGCCGCACTGCCAGGCGAGACCGGTCGACTGCCCCTCCGCCAGCCGCGTCGCGTCGAGCGCGATCTCGGCCGTGCCGGACGCGCCCCAGAGTTTCTGCGTCAATATGCCACGCGCCTCGCCCAGCGTGGCCGCGGGTCGCCCGTGCAACCGCAACCACCCCGGGCGCGCGCCCAGCGACCAACCGTCCGGCACGGGGTTGTGGTTCCACTGCCACTGGGGCGCGAGGCGGGGCGAGGCGAACTCGTCGCTGGTCTGCGGCACCATCGGCGCGTCCGGCGCGGCAACCATCGGTATCCGGCCGCGCTCCACCGGCCGACCGTCGTCGCCAAAGACCGGCCAATCCCCCTCCCATCGCACCGGCTGCAGGTAGCCGATGCGCCCCAGGTGCCCGGCGGCTTTGAAGCCGATGAACCACGACTCGCCGTTGTCGAGCTCCACGAGTCCGCCTTGGTGCGGACCGCCGTCGGGCACGACGACACGGCGCTCGTAGGGTCCTTCGATCCAGCGCGAGCGCAGCATGCTCTGGCCGCCACGCTCGACTCCGCCCTCGGGCAAGGAGAGGTAGTACCAGCCGTTGCGTTTGAAGAGCTTTGGGCCTTCCGCCACCGGCCCGCGGTAGATCTCGATGCCGTCGTCGAGCAACTGGGTGCCGTCGGCGCTCATCCGGTGCAGGTAGATCGGACCGGCGCCGAGTCGGCCACGCACGAGGTAGGCCTGCCCGTCGTCATCCCAGAACGGGCACGGGTCCTCCCATTGCTCGACCGTCCGCACGGTGACGGGCCCAGTCCACGGGCCCGCCGGATCGCGGGCGGTCCAGAGAAACAGGCCGTCTCTCGGGGTGCAGGCGTAGAGGAAGAACTGTCCGTCGTGGTACCGCAGCGACGGCGCCCACGTCCCCTCGCCGTAGCCGTTCATCTCGTCGTACTTCGCCGCCACCGGCAACCGGTCGAACACCCGCGTCAGGACGCGCCAGTTCACCAGGTCGCGCGAGTGCAGCACCTGGATCCCCATGAAATGGAACTCGGAGGCGACCAGATAGAAGTCGTCGCCCACCCGAATCACATCCGGGTCGGAGTAGTCCGCCGGCAGGATCGGATTCCGGTACGTGCCATCGCCCTGGTCGCCCCACGGCAGTGGTCGAGCCGGCAGGCCGGCGCCGCCCAGCACGACCGCGAGGCAGCAGGCGAGGAGCGGAAGACGCACGGCGGGCATCGCCACCAGCGTAGCCGCCGCGCGGGGCCGGTCGAGCCGCCGCTGTTGCCGTTCAGAGCGGCGCCACATAGCCGTCGCGGCCGCCGAGTCGGTCGCGGTGTTTCTGAACCATGAAGACCCCGTAGAGCGCGCCGCCGTAGAGCGCCGCCATCATGAGGTTCACCAAGCGGTAGCGCCCGAAGACCACCTCACCCAGCAACGGGAGCGACAACGTGAAGCTCCAGCCTTGGAGCGCGTCCAGAATCCAGCCGGCGACCGGGCTGATGGTCGCGACGACGAGCGACTGCACGATCGTGTTGGCCCCGGCGAGCTGGCTGTACCGGAGCGGATGGAAGATCTCCTGGGTGAGCTTGAGCTGTGCGAGCATCACGACCCAGAACGGCACGCCGTAGAGCGTGATGAACGCGAGCGCGAGGTAGCTGCGCGGGCCCACGGCCAGAAAATACGAGGCGGCGTAGCCGAAGGTGATCAACGCCAACCCCCACTTCAGGACCGTGACGGCGCCGCGTTTGTCCACGAGCCAGCCGATCGGGAACGCGATCACGACCCACACGATCATCGCCCACGACTTCGCCTTGCCGGCGGCATCCTGCGTCATGCCGAGCTCGTGCTGCGGGAAGAAGACCGTGAACTGCATCAACCCGAGCAGCGCGCCGTATAGGCAGATGCGGACGAAATACGTCCAGAGGTAGACCGGATGCCGGTAGGATTCGGAGACGAAGGTGCGGATCGCGTGGCGCAGTTTTCCCCCGCCAGCAGCGCGCTCCGCATCGCGGCCGATCGTCTCGACCGGCGGGTAGGTGCCCTCGCGCACAAACCAGCAGATCGCGGAGAAGCCGACCAGGTTCAGCGCGGCGATGCCCAGGAAGATCGGTTTGGCGTGGGTCTCGGCATGGCCGAGCAGCCAGTAGTTGATGATGAACGTGCCGGCCGCGCCGAAGAGCCGGAAGAGCGCGAGGAACCGTCCCATGTGCGTGTCGGGCACCACGTCGCGCAGCAGCCCGAAGAACGTCACGTTCGTCACCGTCTGGAACGTGCGGTACAAGAGCACCAGCAGAGCGAACAGGAACAGCGTGGAGCCGATCGAGAACACCTCCAGCCAGCGCCCGAGCCAGCCGCTCTCGCCGCCGAGCGTCTGCGCCAGTTCCGGGGCGAAGGGCGTGAGCGCCAGGAACACCGTGACGAACGGCGTTGCCAGGAACAGCAGCGGGATGCGCCGGCCCCAGCGGGTCCGCAGCCGGTCGGAGTAGTACCCCACCGGCGGCATGATCAGGAGCTGCAGCACGGCGTTGAACGTGCCGATGATCACGCCGATCGCCGTATCCGACGCTCCATGCTGCTTGAGGATCAACGGCAGCAGGTTCGGCTCGACCATGTCGATCAACGTGAACACCACCTCGCCGCCGAGCAGCCAGGCGAACACGTTGAAAAGACCGCGGGTGGTGTAGGTCAGGGTGCCGGCCCGATAGACCGGGCCCGACGTTGCCGGTGGCGGCTGCGGGGACATGGGGAGCGCGGGGAGTAAGGCGGGGCGGAGGCGGACAAGGGAGCACCCGGCCGCGGGCGCCGAGAGCTCCCTCCCCTACGGATCAGCCCTAGAACGAGAAGGTCGTGGAGAGGCGGACGTTTATGCCCGGGGCCGTGGTGATACCCGTGCCCGAGACGCGGCCGCCGGCAACGGAGATGTAGCCCTTCTCGTCGAAGAGATTGTCAACGTTGAGCCGCGTCGTCAGCCAGGAGTTCCAGCGGTACGTCGCCGCAAACGTGGTCACGTACTGCGGCTTCAGGTAGAAGCTGACCTGTCCGACGACATTGAGGGGCGTGTAGTTGATCGGCACGTCACCGGCGCGTCGGCCGTTGAAAACCACGCCGCCGGCCAACGCCAGGCCGTTGAGCCGGCCCTCCGTGAAGCGGTAGTTGAGCAGCAGGGAGGCGTTCTCGTCGGCCACACCGCGCACCCGGCGGCCGAGGGCGTCGCGCATCTTCAGATGCGAATAGGTGGCGATGACGGAGAGGTTCGGGGTGACGCTGCCCATGACCTCGAGCTCCACGCCGTGGTTGCCGAGGTCCGAGATGAGCTGCTCCGGGGCGCCCGGGTCGGTCTGCCGCGCGGGATTCGGCACGGTGACGTTGGTCTGGTTGATCTCGAACCAGGAGGCGTTGAGCGAGAGCCGCTGGTTGAAGAACTCGGTCTTGATGCCGACCTCGTCCTGCACGCCGTCGCGCCAGAGCGGCTGGTTGTTGGCGATGACCGGGGAGGAGTTGGTCGAGTGGCTGTAGTAGACGGCGATGTTGCTCCGCACCTTGTAGAGCGCGCTGGCGGTCCACATCATCTTGCTGTCGTCGAGCACGCTCAGGCCGGAGTTGGTGAGGGCGTTCCAGCCCTTTGTTAGCGTCTCATAGCGCAGGATACCACCGGTGAGGAAGAGACGGTCCTCGAACACGCCGAAACGCTGGTTGAGGTAGAGCTGCAGGTTCTGGTACGAGCTGCCGTTGCGGTACGAGAGCGCCGCGGGATAGGTCGGGTACACCTTCCGGCCGGGGTTGGTGAGATCGATCAGGATCGAGCCGCCGGGGGTGTTCTTGTTGCGCGTATCCCCTTCCTGGTGCGACCACGCGAGGCCGGTCACCGTCTGGGAGCTCACGCCGCCGAACTGGTAGTTGCCCACGGCGTCCGCCTGAAGGTTCCCGGTGCGGCGGGTCGACCACTGCTTGTCGCCGCGCGCGGGAATCGCCGTCGGGTTGAAGAACGGCGAGTGGGTCGCCACGTACGGGTTCGTGGTGGCATCGTGCGGCAGCGCGGGATTCGTCAGCGCCCAGGTATGATCCTGGGTGAGCACGCCCGTGTACGGGTTGTAGCGGTTGTTGAGGCCCGGCGTGGAGAGGAACTCTTGGTCCGAGGTCTCATAGTAGTAGCGGCCGTTCGCGGCGAACCGCAGGCTGATGTGGTCGTTGAGCTGCGTCGTGAGCACGGCGAAGAGATCGGCGCTCTGCGTGTCGACGTGGCTCCAGTCCTGGATGCCGTTGAGGCCCTTCTTGGAGATGCCCGGCGCCAGATACGGATCGTCGGTGTTCGCATCGACACGAGGGTCGAGGATCAACAGCGGTTCGCGGAAGATCCAGTGGTCGGCGCCGATCAGCTTCACGGTGAGCAGCGTCTTGTCCGAGATCCGCCAGGAGAACATCGGCGCCAGCGCCTTGTTGCGGACCTTCGCATCCGACGACCAATAGCGCCGCGAGTCCTGCCACGAGCCGATGAGGCGGTAGGCGAAGTCGCTGCCCGGCGCGAACGGCCCGCTCAGGTCGAGCGTGACCTTCTGCGCGTCGTGGAGACCGAGCTGCGCGGTGAGCGTGCGGCGGGGCTGGAACAACGGGGACTTGGTGACGATGTTGAGCGAGCCGCCGGGCGCGCCCGCCGGCGAGAGGATGGCGTTGGGGCCCTTCGTGACCTCGATGCGCTCGATGATCGACTCCTCGACGTTGTCGGCATCGGCCGACTGCAGGAAGTTGTCGACCGTGCGGGCGCCGTTCTGGGTCTCGAAACCGCGGATGATCATTCGGTCCTGAAACTGGATACCACGGCCCTCCTGCACGCCGGCGACGAAACGGGTGACGTCGAAGACGCGGTTGGGCGCCAAGTCCTCGATCAACTCACGGGTGAGGACCGTGAGCGTGCTCGGTGTCTCGAGCAGGGGTGCGCGCACGCGCAGTGCCGAGATCGCGTCGGCGGAGCGGTAGCGGTCCTCGGTCTGCGAGGAGACCATGAACGGATCGAGCACCACGACCTCCTCGCCGGTCCCCGACCCGGCGACGGGTGCGGCGGTCTGCGCGAGGGCGGTGGTGGAGGCGGAGAGGAGGACGCAGGCGAGCGGCAGCAGTTGCCGCGCTTGGGGTACGGTGCGCATGGTGTTTTCGGGTTGGTTTGCGTTCGCTGCAGACGCCGGCCGCGGCGCGGTCACCGCCGGCGGGCGCCTCCTGATCGTTTGCGTGGTGGCGGTCGGGTGGGGAGGGCCGACGGCGGCGATTCAGTCCATCCGCCGCCGTCCCGCCAGCGCCCTGCGGCTTTCCACGTAAAATCCCATTGCGTCGCGCGCCGCCGCGGATGGATTGCCGGCGTGCCCTCGCCCACCCCGCCCCCGGACCGCGCCGCGCCCGTGACCCTGCGCGACATCGCCCGCAGCATCGGGCTCAGCCACACCACCGTCTCGTTGGGACTGCGCAACGATCCCTCGATCCCCGCCGCCACACGGGAGCGCGTGCGCGCCGCCGCCGACCGGCTCGGCTACCGCAGCAACGTCCTTGTGTCCACTCTCATGACACAGGTCCGCCGCAAGCACCGGGGATCCGCCCCCGAGGTGGTGGCGTTTCTCACCGGCGGGGCCAGCGCGCACGAATGGGAGCACCACTCCGCCTGCGTGGGCGTCTTCGCCGGCGCGCGGGAGCAGGCGCCGAAGCTGGGCATGCGCGTCGAGCCGTTCTGGCTCGGCGCAGGGGGCTCGTCCTCCGCCGCCACCTGCCGCGTGCTCGCGGCGCGCGCGATCCGCGGGGTGTTGATCGCGCCGTTCCCGGTGCCGGTGTATTCCCATGAGCTGGACTGGCCGCGCCTGATCTGCGTCGGCGTGGGCTACGTCTTCAAGGACCACCCGCTCCACCGGGCCACCCACAATCATTTCCACGGCGCCTACACCGCCTACGAAAACCTGTTCCGCCTCGGGTATCGTCGGATCGGACTCGCCCTCGAAACGACGCAAAACAGCCGCGTCGGGTACAACTGGCTCGGCGGTTTCCTTGCCGCCCGCGCCATGCTCGGCGGCGCCGCACTCGAGCCCTGGCTCGCGGCCGAGGCGGGCGACGTGGCCGCGTTCAAGGCGTGGCGGCGGCGCCAGCGGCCCGATGCCGTCATCGGTTTCGGCCCGCAGCAATTTCTCACGATCACCCGCAGCGGGGGTCGCATCCCGGAGGATCTCGCCTTCGCCTCGCTCGACATCGGACAGATGCACCTGGCCGAGGTGTCCGAGCCGGCCGGCATCGACCAGAACCTGCCGCGGATCGGGTCCACCGCGATCGATCTGCTCGCCACGCAGCTCTACCACAACGAACAGGGGCTTCCCGCCCATCCGGTGCTCAGCATGATCGACGGCACCTGGGTCCCCGGACACACCGCGCCCCCGCGCTGATCCGGGCCTCCCACCCGCGTCCGCGGAACGCAGGCGAGTAGGCAAAAACACGACCGGTGCCGCGGTTGGTCCTCCGATGGTGCGCGACGGTGCGTTCTGGCATCAGTGGCGTCGCATGAATGCCCGTCACCTCACTGCTGTACTCGCGCTGACCCTGTCGGCCCTCGCTGCCCACGCCCAGCTCTACCACTTCGACATCAACCTGGACGCCAGCCAGGAGCCGAGCATGCCCGCCAGCCCGGGTGTCGGCAGCGGCACGGCCACACTCGATTGGGGGAGCCTCGTCTTCACCCTCGATTTCGCGTTTGTGAACCTCGTCGCGCCGACCACCGCCGCCCATGTCCACCAGGCGCCGCCTGGCGTGAACGGTCCTGTGATCATCCCGCTCACGCTGACCCCGCTCAGCGCGACCTTCGGCAGCGGCCATTTCGACGGCATCATCACGCCGGTGCAGGCGACCGCCATCCTCGCGGGCGACACGTATGTGAATGTCCATACCTCGCAGCATCCCGGAGGCGAGATCCGCGGACAGGTTGTGCCGCAGGCGATGGCGCCGGTGCCCGAGCCGTCGACCTATGCCCTGCTCGGCGCCGGCGCGCTGCTCGCGGGCGTCGTGGTGCGTCGTTTCCGCACGCGCCGCGTCACGGCCTAGCCGTGCCGATGACCCCGACAACGGTCGAGTGAACGCGAGACGGGAGACGGAAGGCGGAGATGATCCCCCGCTCCCGAGTGCGGCCGAATGCGGCACACCGATGGTCCGGCTCTCGTCCCTCGCCGCTCGACACGATCGTTACCGATTCGCCCACGGCACTCCCCGTGGGGTGAGAGACCGAACCTGCGCGCAGCTCCGTCCCGGGCGGCGCGCTTGCGAGGAGAGCACGATGCGCGACCGCACACCTCAACGATCACCCACGAGACTCTCGCGCGAGAGCGGCCAACCAGCGGTCTCGCTGAACAGCACGCCGAGCGCGCAGAGCGCCCGATAGCGTTCGTCCCCTCGAACGCTCTCCGGGCACCTTCGTGTGACTGTGTCGAGACCGGCCTTTGTCCGGATGCTCAAATGCCAGGTCGAGCCATCGCAGAACAACGGCTGATGCTCGTTCGCCACGAATCGAGCCTTCGTCTGGGCGACCAGCGCCTGAACAGTTGCCCACTCGTCCGGAGTCAGTCTCCGCGTCCGCCAGAATCGATGGCCCCAAAGCCCATCCCGGTCACGATCCGGAACCACGAACGTCTCCAGTCTCACCGAGCCAGCACGTTCGAGCAGCGTGAATGAGACCGGCCTCTCGAAGCTCCGCTCGATCACCAGACGGATGACCGTATCGGCACGCGGCTGGTAGAACCGCGAGTCGAGACGGCAGAACCGCCGATAGCCGAACGCCCCCAAGCACCCGACCCCCAGCAGGGTGGCTCCACCCAACGCGCACAGGATTCGCCGCAGTCTTCGCACACCGTTGCTCATGGTCGAAACGTCCCATCTGGGAAAGGACGTTTCGCCACGATGCAAGCGTTCGGCCCATGGCCGTGTTCACGCGGATGGAGTGCCTCGAGGGTAGAGAGGGACGCCGGAATCCGCGTGGCTCCAACTCGGACGCGCAGCCGATCGCCGCCCGCCGACAGTCCGGCCACCGTCATTCGACGCTCCGACCTTCGAAAGACCCGCAACGTCTCAGGCCGGCGGGATCGCCGTCGAGGCGATGTGCAGATCCTTGAGCTGCTTGGCCGTCGGCACCGAGGGGCTCTGGGTCATGAGGCACTGGCCCTTCTGCGTCTTCGGGAAGGCGATCACGTCGCGGATGCTCGTCGTGCCGCAGAGGATGGTGACGAGGCGGTCGAGGCCGAGCGCGATGCCGCCGTGCGGGGGCGCGCCGTACTTGAACGCGTTGAGCATGTAGCCGAACCGGCTCGCGACCATGTCGGCCGGGATCTTGAGCACGTCCTCGAAGACCTTCTTCTGCAGCGCCGGTTGGTGGATACGGATCGAACCGCCGCCGAGCTCCACGCCGTTGAGCACGATGTCGTAGTGCTGGCCGCGCACGGCCTGCGGGTTGCTGTCGAGCAGCGGGATGTCCTCCTCGACGGGCGAGGTGAACGGGTGGTGCGTCGCAACGAAGCGTTTCTCCTCCTCGTCGAACGACATGAGGGGGAAGTCGACGACCCAGAGGAAGTTGAACTGGTCGGCCGGGATCGTGAGCAGCCCGCGCTTCTGCAGCAGCTGCCCGCACTCGAGGCGGATGCGGCCGAGGATGGCGCAGGCGCGCTCCCAGCCGGCCGCGGCGAAGAAGACGATGTCGCCCTCCTCCACGTTGAGCTGCTGCTTGAGAGCCGCCTTCTCGGCGTCGGTGAAGAACTTCACGATCGGCGACTTCCACTCGCCCTTCTCGGCCTTGATGAAGGCCAGGCCCTTCGCGCCGAGCGCTTTCGCGGCGTCCTCGAGGGCGGAGAGTTCGCCCTGGGTCACGTCGGCCAGCTTCTTGGCGTTGATCGCCTTGATGACGCCGCCGTTGGCGACGGTCGACTGGAAGAC
>JAEZSJ010000037.1 GCA_023443985.1 Verrucomicrobiota bacterium
CTACAAGCTCGGCAAGGACATCTACCTCGCCCTCGACGTCGCCTCCTCCGAGTTCTACGTGAAGGAGAAGAAGCACTACGTCTTCAAGAAGTCCTCCGGCAAGATCTACACCGGCGACGAGATGGTCGAGTTCTACAAGCAGCTCACCGCCAAGTACCCGATCGTCTCGATCGAGGACGGCTGCGCCGAAGGCGACTGGACCACGTGGAAGAAGCTCACCGACGCCATCGGCGACAAGGTGCAGCTCGTCGGCGACGATCTCTTCGTCACCAACACCGAGTTCCTCAAGAAGGGCATCGAGACCGGCACCGCCAACTCGATCCTCGTCAAGGTCAACCAGATCGGCTCCCTCACCGAGACCCTCGACGCCGTCGAGATGGCTCAGGACGCCAAGTACACGGCCGTCATCTCGCACCGTTCGGGCGAGACCGAGGACGCCACCATCGCCGACATCGCCGTCGCGACGAACGCCGGCCAGATCAAGACCGGTTCGCTCTGCCGCACCGACCGCGTGGCGAAGTACAACCAGCTCCTCCGCATCGAGGAGGAACTCGGCGACGCCGCGATCTACGGCGGCAAGTTCCACAAGCTCTGAGGTTCTCCCTGTAGCGGAACGCGCCAGCGTTTCGACTCCGTCCTTCCGGCCGGGCCCGTTCGCGGGCCCGGCCTTTTTCTTGCACCACCCGGCCGCGCCCGGCGCACAGCGGAGCGGCGGCGCGCCGGTGGTCAACGACGAGCGTCTCCTGGGCGGATTTGCTCTTGGAAGTCGCCTGCGGTGCTCTTTTTTTGGCAGTCGCTCGGAAGTTGGTTCGATCCCGGCGTCCGCTCTGGGCATGCGCCCCGGTCCCCGTGCCCCCGCGTAGCCATTTTTCCACGAGAACGGTTGAGTTCCTGCTTCATCGCCCGCTCACATCCCCGTCCGCCCCATGATCACCTGGCAATCGATACTGGACATCTTCCAGGGCGTCACCTCGTTCTTCGAGGTGAGCCCGAAACTGGCGCTGGCCCGCCTCGGCCTCATCGCCTTGGGCTTTCTGCTCATGTACCTCGGCCGCAAAGGCGTGCTCGAGGCCCTGATCATGATCCCGATGGGCCTGGGCATGGCCACGGTGAACGCGGCCGTCATGCTCTTCGACCCGCTCAACCTCCACGGCGGCGTCGGCACGCTCTTCGTCGAGGCCCAGGCGGGCGCCACCGGCAACGCGGTCCGCGACGCCGCCGACCTGATGACCATCCTCCAGATCGACTGGCTCCAACCCGTCTACACCTTCACGTTCAGCAACGGCCTCATCGCCTGCCTGGTGTTCTTCGGCATCGGCTCCCTGCTCGACATCGGCTTCATCCTCGCCCGCCCCTACACGAGCATGATCATCGCGCTGTGCGCCGAGCTGGGCACGATCGTCACGCTGCCCGTCGCCACCTGGTTCGGCTTCACCCCGCAGGAGGCCGCCGCCATCGCGGTCATCGGCGGCGCCGACGGACCGATGGTGCTGTTCACCTCGCTCACGCTGGCCAAGCACCTCTTCGTCCCGATCGCCGTGGTCGCCTATCTGTATCTTGGTCTCACCTACGGCGGCTACCCGTACCTCGTCCGGCTGCTTGTCCCGAGGCGACTGCGCCAGATTCCGATGCAGCCGCCGAAGAACCAGCGCGAGTACTCCGCCTTCCAGAAGATGATCGTGGCCGCCGTCGGCTGCGTCGTGCTCTCCCTCCTGCTCCCCATCGCGGCGCCGCTGATCTTCAGCCTCTTCCTGGGCATCGTCATCCGCGAGTCCGGCATCAAGGCCTTCCAGGACCTCGTCTCCGGGCCGATGCTCTACACGGCCACGCTCTTCCTGGGCCTGATGCTCGGCATCCTCTGCGACGCCAACACCATCATGGACCCGAAGGTCCTCCCGCTGCTCCTCCTCGGCAGCCTCTCGCTGCTCGTCTCCGGGATCGGCGGCATCCTCGGCGGCTACCTCATGTATTTCACAAGTGGTGGCAAAGTGAACCCGGTCGTCGGCATCGCCGGCGTCAGCTGCGTGCCCACCACGGCCAAGGTCGCCCAGAAGCTCGTGTCCGAGGACAATCCGTCCGCCATCATCATGCCCGCCGCCCTCGGTGCGAACATCTCGGGCGTCATCACCTCCGCCATCATCGCCGGCGTGCTCTGCAGCCTCCTCAAGTCCGCCTCCTGACCCGCCCCGCTCCATGCAAACCGTCTTCCTCAGCCTCACCACGTTCGGCCTCACCATCGTCTTCGCGCTGGTGATCGCCGCCGTCATCCAGGGCGTCGGCATCCTCGTCCACACCCTCGCGCCGGATCGCCGGACCGACACCACCGAGCCGCTCGTGCCCACGGCCGACTCGGAGCGCGAACAACAGGCCCTCGCCGTCGCGATCGCCGTCGCCCACCGCGCGCAACACCAGCCTCGCGCCTGACCCTTCCCCTCCGCCCCGCCCCTTCATGAAAAAAATCGACTTCATGCTCACCGCGTTCCGCGACGGCTTCCAGTCCGTCTTCGGCGCGCGGGTCTTCTCCAAGGACTACCTCCCCCTCGTGGAGTTCGCCGCCCGGGAATGCGGCATCACCCACTTCGAGGCCGGCGGCGGCGCCCTCTTCCAGTCGCCGTTCTTCTACGCCAACGAGAACGCCTTCGAGGTCATGGATGCCTTCCGCTCCGCCGTCGGCCCCAAGGCCAACCTCCAGACCCTCGCGCGCGGCATCAACGTCGTCGCCCTCAAGGCCCAGCCGCGCGACATCGTGAAGCTCCACGCCATGCTCTTCAAGAGGCACGGCATGACGACCATCCGCAACTTCGACGCCCTCAACGACGTCTCCAACCTCATCGACTCCGGCCGCTTCATCACCGAGGCCGGCCTCAACCACGAGATGGTCGTCACCATGATGGAGCTGCCCCCGGGCTGCTCCGG
>JAEZSJ010000399.1 GCA_023443985.1 Verrucomicrobiota bacterium
GTGCCGGAGCGCGCGCCGGAACCCGCCGGCCCGTCGCCCGAGGCCGCGCCGCAGGTCGAGCCCGTGCGCGAAAGCGACGCCCCGGTCGTGCCGGTCGCCGACGCCCCGCCGGCCGTTCCGGTGCCGCAGATCGACTGACCTCGTCAACCCGCCGCCCGCGCCCGCCACCCCGCCGTGTCCCCCGCCGTGCCTCACCAAACCCTGCCGACGTCCCGGCCCGCCACCGGGTCGCTGGTGCAACCCGCCTGGGTCGTGCTGCTCTGCGCGGTCGCGCTCACGGCCCTCGGGTTGACGATCCTGTTCAGCAGCACGGCGTCGCTGCGGGCCGATCCCTACTTCTTCCTGAAGCGGCAGCTGTTGTGGCTCTCCGTCTCGGTGCTGCTCGGGTGGGTCGTGAGTCGCGTGGATCTCGAGCACGCCCGGCGCTACGCCTGGATCATCGCCGGTCTGTCGTTGCTGGGCCTGCTGGCGGTGCTGATTCCCGGCATCGGCCGCACGGTGAACGGCGCGCGCCGCTGGGTGGACTTCGGCTTCTCGAAAATCCAGCCCTCGGAATTTGCGAAGCTCGCGATGGTCTTCGCGCTCGCCCACTACTGCGGCATCAACCAGCGGCACATGGCGTCGTTCAAGCGCGGCTTCCTGATCCCGTGCGCCGGCATCGGCGCCTTCGCGCTGCTCATCATCGTCGAGCCCGACTTCGGCACCACGGCGCTCACCGCCGTGGTTGGATTCCTGATGCTGTTCCTCGCCGGCACGCGGCTGCGCTACATGGTGCCGACCGTGCTCCTGGGCATCGGCGGTTTCGCGCTGGCGGTCTGGCACGACCCGGTGCGGTTCGGTCGCATCACCGCGTTCCTCGACGTGGAGGGAAACCGCTCCGACGGCGCGTACCAGCTCTGGCAGGCGATCCTCGCGTTCGCCTCCGGCGGCCTCACCGGCGCGGGGCTGGGGAACGGCCGGCAGCAGATGGCCTTCCTTCCCGAGGCGCACACCGACTTCATCTTTGCGATCGTCGGGGAGGAGCTCGGGCTCGGGTTCACCCTTGGCACGGTCGTCATCTTCGCCGCGCTCTTCTGGGCGGGCCTCGCGCACCTCCGCCGCGCCCCGAACCTGTTCGGGTACCTGCTCATCGCGGGGGCGCTGCTGCTGCTCGCGCTGCAGTCGATCATCAACCTCGGGGTGGTCACCGGCTCCCTGCCCACCAAGGGCATGTCGATGCCCTTCATCTCCTACGGCGGCTCGAACCTCCTGCTGATGGGGTTCATCGTCGGTCTGTTCTTCAACACCCGCCGCGCCTGGAGCCGGCCCAACCTCGCGCCGAGCCGGGCGCTCATGGAGGTGAGCGCGTGAGCCGCCTGGTCATCGCCTGCGGCGGCACCGGCGGCCACCTCGCCCCGGGCATCGCCCTCGCGGAGGGGCTGGTCGCCCGCGGCCACGAGCCGCACCTGCTCATCTCGCACAAGCAGGTCGATGCGAAGCTCGTCGAGAAGTACCGCTGGCTGAAGCTGGCCCGGATCCCCGCCGCCCCGCTCGCGGCGAACCCGATCGGGCTGTCCCGGTTCCTCTGGCAGCAGTCCGCCGGTTTCGGCTTCGGGCTGAAACATCTCCAGCAGCTCCGGCCGGCCGCGGTCGTCGGCTTCGGCGGCTTCACCACGGCGAGCATTGTCCTTGCCGCACGGATGCGCCGGATCCCCGTGGCGTTGCACGAGGCGAACCGGGTGCCCGGACGCGCCGTGCGGCTGCTGAGCCGTTTCGCGAAACGCGTCTACCTGCCGGCAGGCGTGCGCCTGAGCCGCGCGCGCGGCGGCACGGTGCGCGCGCAGGGCCTGCCGGTGCGCCGCGAGTTCCAGCGGATCGCCCGGGGCGAGGCGCTGCGCACGCTCGGCCTGCGGCCGGCGCGGCGCCTGGTCGCGGTGCTCGGCGGCAGCCAGGGCGCCACGGCGCTCAACGACTGGGCGGAGAAGAACCTCGAGCTCCTCGCGCTGGAGGGCGTGCAGCTGTTCTGCGTCTCCGGTCCGGGCAAGCGGACCGCGCGCGAGGAGCGGTTGCTGCGCACGCGCGAAGGCGCCGAGCTCACCTCGTACTTCGTCCCGTTCTGTGAACACATGGCCGAGCTGCTCTCCTGCGCCGACCTCGTCGTTTCGCGCGCCGGCGCGGGCACGCTCGCGGAGCTCGCACGCACCCGCACGCCCGGCGTGCTCGTGCCGTTCCCGCACGCGGCCGACGACCACCAGAGCGCCAACGCCCGCTACTTCGAGCAGCAGGGGGGAGGCCTCGTCGTCGAGCAGATGTTCCTCGCGACGCTCGCGCGCGAGGTGCAGGACCTCGTCGCCAACGACTGGCTGCTCCAGAAATTCCGCGAGAACCTCGCGCGGATGGACCAGGAGAACTCGCTCGACGCGATGATCGACGACCTGCTCTCGCTCGCCGCCCCCCAGGGTGTCGCCCCTTCCTCCCCATCCGTATTGCCGGCATGACTTCGCCGCTCCAGCTCGCGCCGCTCTTCGGCCGCCCGGTTCGCCACTGCCACCTCGTGGGTGTGGGCGGTGCCGGCATGACGCCGCTCGCCCTGCTGTTGGCGCAGCGCGGCTGGACGGTCTCGGGCGAGGACGACGGCCTCACCGCCGGCGCCCGCCGCTGGCTCGAGGAGGCGGGTGTCGCGCTCGGCGAAGCCGGCGCGGTGCCGGCCGCCACGGATCTGCTTGTCCACTCCTCGGCGATCCCGGCGAACCATCCGGCGCGCGCCAGCGCCGCGGAACGAGGGCTGCCGCAGGTCCGCCGCGGCGAGCTGCTCGCCGAACTGCTCCGCGACCGGCGCCTGATCGCGGTCGTCGGCGCCCACGGCAAGACGACCACCACCGGCCTGCTCGTCACCGCGCTGCGTCGCGCGGGGTTTGGTGCGGGCTGGGTGCTCGGCGGCCTCTTCCAGGACGAGGCCCTACCGCCCGCCGCGCTCGACCAGAACGGCTGGGTCGTGGCGGAGATCGACGAGAGCGACGGCACCATCGACCGTTTCTCGCCCGAGATCACCGTCGCCACGAACCTCGACTGGGACCACCCGGACTACTACCGGCAGATCGGCGACCTCGAGGCGACGTTCACTGCGCTCTTCTCGCGCACGCGCGCGGCGATCCTCCTCAATCCCGCCTGCGCCCTCTCGACGCGGCTCGCCGCCCGCGGGTTTCCGGCCCCCGTCCATCGCTTCGGCTTCGAAGGCGAGTTCGCCGTGCGCATCGCGGGGTTTGTCGACGGACGCCAGATGCTTGAGCTCGCCCCGGCCTTTGGCGCGCCGCGCGCCCGCGTGCGCGCCGGCGGCGACTTCAACGCCCTCAACGCCGCCGCCGCGCTCGCCGTGTGCGTGCAGCTCGGCGTGGCGATCACGCCGGATCTGCTCGCCGACTATCCCGGCGTGAAACGCCGCCAGGTGGTGCTGCTCGAGACCGAGAGGCTCCAGGTCGTGGAGGACTACGCGCACCACCCGACCGAGATCGCGGCGTTGATCGGCGGCATGCGGCGCCTGCCGCACAAGCGGCTGCTCGTGGCCTTCCAGCCGCACCGCTTCAGCCGCACGGCGCGCTTCAAGAACGACTTTGCCCGCGCGCTGCTCGGTGCCGACGAGCTCTTCCTCCTCGACGTGTACGCGGCGAGCGAGCAACCGATCGCGGGCGGCACGACCGCCGACATCTACGCCGAAATCGCCCGCGCGGGCTCGTCGCTGAGAGTTCATTACCTTCCTGGCGACCGCGCCGGTTTCCTCCGCCTGCTGCGCGAACGCGTGCGCGACGGCGACCTCGTGCTCTTCGTCGGCGCGGGCGACATCGACCAATGCGCCGCCGAGTTCGTCCGGGACCTCGCGGGCGGCGCGGCGCAGGAGCCGGCCTGGCGCGAGTGCGTGCTGGCGCTCCGGGCTGCGCTCTCGGCGGAGACGAAGCTGCTGGAAAACGAACCGCTCGGCCCGAAGACCACGATGCGGGTGGGGGGCGCGGCGCGCTACTATGTGGAGCCGGCGAACGAGCCGGACCTGTGCGCGGTGTTGCGCGAGACGCACCGGCGCGCGCTGCCCGTGCTCCTGCTCGGGCGGGGCTCGAATCTCCTAGTGCCCGACGAGGGCGTGCCCGCGCTGGTCGTGCGGCTCGCCGGGCGCGAGTGGCAACGTTTCGACGTGCGGCCCGACGGCCGCGTGGAGGCCGGCGCCGGACTGCGGTTGAAGGAGCTCTGCGGCCTCGCCGCGGCGCGGGGCCTGCGCGGCTTCGAGTTTCTCGAGGGCATCCCCGGCACGCTCGGCGGCGCGTTGCGCATGAACGCCGGCGCGATGGGCGGCTGGATGTTCGACCTGGTCGAGGCCGTGCGGCTCGCGCTCCGCGACGGCACCGTGCGCACCTTCCGACGGCATGAGCTCCACGTGGCCTACCGCGATTGCCGCGAGCTCGCCGACGCGGTGGCGCTGGGCGCGCTGCTCCGGCCGGGCTCCGCCGGCGTGCCGACCGCCGAGATCCAGGCGCGGATCGCGTCGTTCCAGGCGCGGCGCCAGTCGACGCAGCCGCGGGACCCGAGCGCCGGCTGCATGTTCAAGAACCCGCCGAACGACTCCGCCGGCCGGCTCATCGACGCGCTCGGCCTGAAGGGCGAGCGGGTGGGGGATGCCGAGGTCTCGCCGGTGCACGCCAACTTCATCGTCAACCGCGGCCATGCGACCGCCGCCGATGTGCTCGCGCTGATGCGGCGGGTGCGCGAGCGCGTGAAGGCCGCGCACGGCATCGAGCTCGAGCCGGAGGTCATGTTGTACGGCCGCGACTGGAGGGACGTCTTGTGAACACACCGATTGTTGCAGTGCTGTCGGGCGGCAC
>JAEZSJ010000401.1 GCA_023443985.1 Verrucomicrobiota bacterium
ACGCGAGCGCGAGGAACACTCCGGCGACGGCGCCCGAGCGGAAGGCCGGCGCGGCGGCGCGGCGCCAGAACCACCAGGCGCCGGCGGTGGTGAACGCGATCACGGCCCACTCGGTGTGCGCGGCGAAGGCGTCGGACGGCGGCAGGAGATTGGTGGAGAGCGCGGCGAAGATTCCCGCGGCCCACAGGCCGGCGGCGGTGCCGCGCGCGCGGCGGGCGAGAAGGAAGAGGCCGAAGGCGGTGGCGGCGATCAGCGCGGCCAGCGCGAGACGGAGGGCGAAGAGGTTGTTGTCGCCAAAAACCGAAAACACGCCGGCGACGAGCCAGTAGGTCAGCGGCGTGCGCTGGTCGATGGCGTCGTGGTAGAGCGTGCCGCCGTCGAGCAGGGTACGGGCGACGGCGGCGTGGATGGCCTCGTCGACGTTCCACAACGTGGCGGCGAACGACGGCCAGCGCAGGAACAGCACCCAGCCGAGCAGCACCGCGCAGACGAGCGGCAGCAGCAGGCGGGACTGGGCGGCGGGGCGGGGCATGGGCGACTACTTGATCTCAATCCGGCGCCAGAACGCCCAGTCGAAAGCGGGGCTGCCGTTGGCGCGCGTGCGGAAGACGACGGTCTCGCCGGCGCGCGGCTGGTAGGCGAGGGCGGCGGTCTGCACGCCCCGGTCGGCCTCGCGGCCGGCGGGTTGCAGGACGCGGCGGAAGAGCTCGCGGGTGGTGCCGTCGGCGAGTTCGCCGAGGACGAGGAACTCGACGCCGTTGGTCCGGCTCTCGCCGAGGTAGGCGCCGGGGAGCAGGCCGAACTCGCACGTGAGCTGCGTCGCCCCGGCCGGTGGTTGTACCCAGAGATCGGAGTCGGGGTGGGCGGAGAGCACGTGGCCGTTCTCGAACTCGAGCACCGGCGGGCCGTGGGGCGCCTGCACACGGGACGGCGCGGGCGACACCATGGCGAAGAGCGTCCGGCCGATCTCGGGCGTGACGGCGGTGACCGTGGGGCCGGCGGCTTTGGGCGCGGGCCGGTGCGGGGTCGAGACCTGCTCGAAGCCGTGCGGACGGTTGAGCCAGTCGATCACGGTGTCGCGGTAGAACTTCGCGACATAGACATCGGCGGTGGCGTGCGAGAACGTGACCTCGGGATCGAGTCCGAGGCGCTCGGCGATGCGGAGGGCGAGGCGGTGGTTGCCGCGCTGGTCGCCGGTGAGGATGAGCGCGCTGACGTCTTCGCCGGCGAGATCGGTGAGTGCGCGGTCGAGATAGGCGGAGTCGTTCTCCAGACCGCGACGGATGAGCAGCGCGCGGCGTTCGGCGTAGTAGGGGATGATCGCCGACCAGTCGGCGCCGACGACGACGATCACGCTCCGGGGCGGCGTGAGCGTGCGGATGGCCTCGGTGAGGCCTGAGCCGCCGAAGGAGCGGACGGCCTGGAGGTGGAGGTAGTCGGCGCGGTAGGAGGCGAAGAGGGCGGCGAGGGGGAGGAGGAGGAGGGGGGCGGAGAGGAGGCGGGGGAGCTTGGAGTCGAGGAGGCCGAGGAAGACGAAGGCGAGGGCGGCGACGGCGAAGAGGTTGGCGGCGTAGAAGTAATAATCCTGATACGCGTAGGCGAGGGGGATGAGCAGCTGGGCGGCCAGGAAGAGCGCGAGGGCGGCGGCGATGCGGCGGCGCCAGGCGGGGAGGAAGAGCAGGGCGGGAACAACGATCAGAGCGAGGGCCCAGGGCGGGAGGAGGGATTGCTGCCAGCAGGCGAGGAGGTTCTTCCAGGTGTCGTCGGAGAGGCGGGCGGCGAGGCTGAAGGTGCCGTAGTTGTCGCGGGCGAGATTGGCGGAGGTGAAGATGAAGGCGGAGGGGTGGGCGGCCTTGATGGCGTCGGTGTAGCGGGCCCACCAGAGGGAGACGACGACGGGCACGAGCATCGCGCCCAAGCCCCAGGCGATGGTGCGCAGCGCGGCGGGGAAACCGCCGGAGCGCCAGGTCTGCCACAGGCGCCACAGCCCGTAGGCGAAGGCCGGCAGCACCCAGACGAACCAGACCAGGCTCTTGATGAGGCCCGCGGCGGTACCGGTGAGGATTGTGAGCAGGAGCCAGCCCAGGCGCGGGAGCAGCCTGGAGGATGTGCGGCCGGGGGCGAGCAACCGGGTGAAGGCGAGGAGAAACCAGACCGAGCAGAGCAGCGCGAGCGGGTCGACGAGCACGGCGCGCGCATAGAAGATGTAGACCGGGCAGAGCAGGGCGCAGGCGAGGACGAAGAGCCGGCGCGCGCGGTCGAGCCCGAGCGGGCCCAGCAGCAGGAAGACCGCGGGCAGGGTGAGGTAGAAGCTCGCCAGCGAGAGAGCACGCGCGGACTCGAACTGCGGCCGACCCGTGACGCGGCTGAGGGCGACGACGCCCCATTCGTAGAAGGGGAACTCGAGCGGGAGCACCCAGGGCTTGCCCAGAAGCGGGACGGAGTAGTCGGGGGAGAAGTTGTTCTCCTGGTCGATGTAGTGGGCGATCAACGCCGTCTGGGTCTGCCGGAACTCGTGGCCGGCCATGAAGCGGTAGCGCCAGTTGAGCGTCGCGAAATGGAGATGCACCGCCGCCGCCGCGCAGAACAGCACGACGAGCAGGACGGACAGACGACGTTCGGTGGTGGCGGTGCGCATGCGAGGGTTTGCGTGGTGGCGCGGCCCGCCTCGGACCCGTTCAGCCGCGCAGGGCGCGAGGCAAACGGTTGGCCCCGGGGAAGTCCATCGAAGAGTCGGATGCGCGCCGATCGGCGGCCGTTCGTGGCGCCGCGCGGGGCGCGGAGGGGCGATGCATTGGGCGGGCTTTGCGCGTCGACAATCGGATTGCCCCACCGGAGGTCCGCCCCGAGTCTCGGGGCTCCACTTACCCTGTGAAAACCAACGCCGTTCTCCGTCCCGTCGACAAAGCGCTGGCCGGTTATGAGGGCCTGATCCGCCAAGCGGAAGGCCGCCGCGGGCAGCCGTTCCCGACCGAGAAGGTGCTCGCGGCCGAGTGGGGCGTGAGCCAGGCTGCGGTGAACCGCGCGGCCCTGCGCCTGATCGCGGCCGGCCGGCTGCGACGCGAAGGCTACAAGCTCCTGCCCGTGGCGGCGACCACGGTCTCCCTGGTCGGCGCGCGCGTGGCGGTGCTCTCGCACCGCTCGGTGCGCTTCCCGGGCATCGCGGAGGAGGCGGCGCGCCGCGGGGTACGCGTGGAGGAGCTTTTCTTCATCGGGCGCGACACGCTGCGCAACGCGCTGCAGAAGACGATCCAGCACCGGTTCGACGCGGTGATCACCCGCATCACCGACAACGGCTGGGAGTGGGATGCGGAAGCCGCGGAGTTCGATCGGTTGCGAATCCCCTACGTCGTGGCGGAGGAGGCGCCGGCGGGGCACAACATTGCGGCCGAGGACCTCCGCACGGCGGCCGCGCAGCTGGTCGGGCATCTCTTCGCCCAAGGCCACCGCGAGATCGTCTGCATGGGCTCGATGCGGCGGCTGCTGCGGTCGAGCGCGGTGCGGCAGGGCTTCGAGGAGGCGTGCCTGCGGCTGGGACTCACCTCGGCGGCGCGCAACGTCTACGAGATCTCCGCCCACACGCCGGAGGCGGTGCGCACGGAGTTCCAACGGATCCGGCGGACCTGCCCGCTGGCCAGCGCGGTGGTGTTGTTCGACCCGGACATCCTGAAGAGTTTTGTCGCCGCGATGCGGAAGGAAGGGATGCGGGTGCCGCGCGACCTGTCGGTGGTCGTCGTGGGCGACTCGGCCGAGGCGCGGACGAACGAGCCGCCGATCACCTGCGTGGGCTTCGATGCGCGCACCATCGCGCACCTCGCGCTGGATCTCGCCTGCCAGCAGATGCTCGAGGTGCGCCGGTTGAGCCGGCTTCCGCCCCGGCAGCGGCTCCGGCTGGAGGGGCGG
>JAEZSJ010000412.1 GCA_023443985.1 Verrucomicrobiota bacterium
GGCAGGGAGAACGGGTCGATGTTCTCGCGGGCGGCGACGGTGGCGAGGACCTTGGGCACGTAGAAACGCGTCTCGGCGGGGAGGCGGTCGGCGATCTCGTCGAAGCTGCGGCGTTTCGCCTTGGCGAGTTCACGGGAGACGCGGCCCTCGCCGGCGTTGTAGGCGGCGAGCGCGAGCGGCCAGTCGGCGAAGCGGCCGTGCAGGAAACGCAGATACTGGGCGGCGGCGCGGGCGCTCTTCTGCGGGTGGGTGCGCTCGTCGCGCGGGAAGGTGCTCAGCCCGAAACGTTTCGCGGTGGCGGGCATGAACTGGAAGAGCCCGCGCGCGCCGGCCGGGCTCTGGGCCTCGGGATCGAACGACGACTCGACCTCGGCCAGCCAGACCAGCTCCGGGGCGACACCCTCGGCGCGGAAAATGTCCTTGAGTGCGGGCGCGAGCTCTGCGGCGCGGGCGGGCGGGGTGCGTTGGGCGATGCGGCGGGTCCAGGTGCTGTTGCTCGTGGCGGAGCGGTACACGCGGTCGCGCACGACCTCGAAACGCAGCGTGGGCCGCGGACGCTCGGGGGGCGGTTGGGCGGGGTCGGGCCGGGCGTGAAGCCGCTGGCGTTGCTGCTCGAGCTCCCATTGGCGGCGCGAGGCCTCCACGGCCTCGGCGGCGAGGTCGAGGTAGTCCATGCGCGGCGCGAGCCAGTCGGCGTAGGGTGCGCCCCAGGGCTGCGTGCGCAACCAGGCGAGCAACTGCGCGGCCTGCGGGCGCAGCGCGGCGAAATCCTCGATCTCGCCCAGGGCGAGGGCGTCGGCGACCGGCTGGAGTTGCTTCACCAACTGCTGGATCTGCTCGGCGGTGAGCGGCTCGAGCTCCTCGGTCTCGAAGTTCTCCTCCAGCCAGGCGCGGCCGTTGTCGAGGATGCTGTCGATCAACTCGGCGGTGGAGTCTGCTCCGGTGCTTTCGGAGGTCGCGTCGCGGGTGGCGGGCGGCGTCGCTGGCGGCGGGCCCGCGGCGTCCGCAGGCTCCTCGGCGCGGAGCGGGAAGGCGCCCGCGAGGGCAAGGGCGGCGGCGACTGGGAGCAGACGGGACACGGGCGGCGAGTGTGGCGATGGACCGCGGAGAGTCGATGCAGGTTCCGCGGCGTGGCCGACAGTCGAACGTTGGGACGAACCCGGCGTCGCCGGAGCGGTCCAACTACCCGAATCTGCCTCGCAACGCGCCGGTTGGACCGGTTTCATCATCACCCCGCCATGCTTCAACTACCGCTTCGCTTCGTCCTGCCCCGGCCGCTCGTCGGCCTGTTCCTCCTCAGCGCCTGCGCCGCCGTCGGTGCCGCCGCGCCCCACGCGGCCTTCCCGCCGTGGAACGAGAACGGGCGGATCGGCCACCAGCAGCTCGTTGAGAAGACCAAGCAGGGGACGATCGACCTCTATTTCCTCGGCGACTCGATCACGCGGCGCTGGGGCGGGCTCGACTACCCGGAGTTCCTCGCGCACTTCCAGAAGACCTTCCACGGCTGGAACGCCGGCAACTTCGGCTGGGGCGGCGACACCACGCACCACATGCTCTGGCGCCTGCAGAACGGCGAATTCGAGGGGCTGAGCCCGAAGGTGATCGTGCTGCTCGCCGGCACGAACAACATCGGCGACAAACCCAAGCCCGGTGCGGCGGACGACGCCGTCGAGGGCATCCGAACCCTGCTCGACACGCTGCAGGCCAAGGCGCCGCAGGCCACGATCGTGCTGATGGCCGTCTTTCCGCGTAACGACAATCCGGAGTCGAACAAGGCCGTGGCGGAGGTGAACGCGCAGATCGCGAAGTTCGCCGACGGAAAGAAGATCCGTTTCCTGAACATCAACGACCAGCTCGCCGCGCCAGACGGCACGCTCTTCGAGGGCATGTCCGTCGACAAGCTGCACCTCACGTTGAAGGGCTACGAGGTGTGGGCGAAGAATCTGACGCCCGTGCTCACCGAGCTGCTCGGCGAGCCCGCCGCCGAGGACCACGCGCCGCCGCCCACCGGCGACCCGAGCGCGCTGAACAAGAAGTAAGCGACGGCGGCGGGATCCGAATACAAGAAGCCCCGGGGAGTGTCCCCGGGGCTTCTGCGTTTCCCGAGAAGACTGTGTCTATTTTTCAATAACGCGCAGCTCGCGGATCATGAGGGGCTCTTCGGCGGGTTTGGCGAGGATGCCGAGGCGGACGTGGCGGATGGACTGACCGGCGAGGGCGTGGCTGCGGCGCGAGGCGGCGAGGGTCGCGTCGTTCTCCTCGATGAGCGGCTGCCAGGTGGCGCCGTCGAGCGAGCCTTCGAGGCGGTAGCGGTAGCCGGGCTGGTCGTTGCCGAGGACGAGTTCGGCGGAGGCGAGTGCGGCGGGCGCGCCGAGATCGACGGCGAGCCAGGGCTGCGCGTCGGCGTCGGCCGGGCGCCAGCGGGTGTTGCCGTCGCCGTCGAACGCGTGGAGCGGCTGCGGCACAAAGCCCCACGGCGGCTTGAAGCTGGTGGACGCGCTGGCCGGTCTGCCCTCGGCGAGCGAGGGACGCAGGAGCGTGTCGAGCAACGCGGCGTCGAGCGTGGCGGCGGGCGTGAAGGCGTCGCTGCCGGCATAGCGCAGCAGGCTCGCGAGGAGCTGGCGTGCGGCGGGTTTCGCGGCCAGCGCGGGATCGAGCAGGTCGACCGCGCAGACGAGCAGGCGGCCGGGGCCGACGGCGGCCTCGAAGACGAGGCCGAGCTTTTCGTTGCGCTCGTAGTTGTCGATCACCTGCACGAGCGGGCGGAACGCGGCGGGCGTGGTGCTGAGGATCACGGGGCGGGAGGCGTGGGCGATCTCGGACCACTGGCGCTCGCTGTGGAAGCGCGTGGGGAAGGCGGCGAGCGCGGGGTGGTTGGGGTCGCAGAGCAGGCCCATCGTGCCGGGGGTGTTGTTGAACATCGGCCAGTTCCAGAAATCGGTCGCGTAGGCGCCGGGGAGCGTGTTGCCCCAGGCCTTGCCGGCGGGGACGAGGACGACGCGCTGGCCGGTGGCGAGTGCGGCGCGGGCGGCGGCATCGTAGGCGCGGGCGAGCACGACGCCGGCGGGCGGCGCGGTGTCGACAGTCTCCGGGTACACCCAGACCGGCCAGCTCTGCTCGAGGTGCGTGGCGCCCGAGTCGACGCGGACGAAGAGATCGTAGCGCGCGGGCGCGGGCAGGCCGGCGAGCGGCACGGCGACGGCGCCGAGGTCGCGCAGGCCGCCGCAGGTGAGGTCGAGCGCGGGCAGTTTGCCGGTGCGGACCGGCGTGCCGGCGGCGTCGGCGAGGGTCCACGTGACGTGCGCGGCGGGGAGGTCGGCGGGGCCGTAGTGCGAGAGCTGGAGATCGGCGCGGTAGGTCTCGGCGGTGGTCCAGGTGTACTTGTCGAAGCGCGCGAGCGGGACGAGCGGCTGGTTGGAGCGGCGGAAGTGGGCGGCGGAGACGCCGTTCTTCGGCTCCATGAACGCGTCGAGCAGGCCGACGAGCGCGGTGCCCTGGCCGGGGTAGTCCTGGAGGTCGAGGTGCTGGAAGCCGCCCATGCCGGGCGTGCGGTGGAAGAGCTCGTTCTCCTCGCGGTAGAGCTCGGCGGCGTGGGCGCCGGTGGCGCGCGCGAAGGCGGCGGCCTGGTCGAGCATGCCGGCGCGGGCGAGGCGGTCGCGGAAGCGCGCGAGGTTGTGGGCGCGGAGCACGCCGGTGTACTTCGTGGTCTCCGTGAAGTCTGGATACACGGTCCACTGGCCGGTCTCGTGGCCGACGAAGGGCACAGGCAGGCCGGCGAGCGCGGCGCGCAGGTCGGTGCGCGTCTCGGCGGGACCCCACTGGGTGTGGCCGTCGTCGCCGTCGAACACGCAGAAGCTGCCGCGGGCGGGGAGCTGGTGCGACGGATCGGCGGGCGGGCGGGACTTGGCGGAGATGAAGAAGTCGTTGGTCGGCTGGAAGACGGGATCCCAGAGCACGTTGTTGGAGCCGTCGGCGAAGAGGCGGCTCGGGTCGAGCGAGCGCAGGTGGACGACGAGGGCGTTCATCATGCCGCGGTCGCCGCCGATCTCGTTGCCGAGGGTGAGCATGACGAACGACGGGTGGTTGCCGTATTCACGCAGCAACGCCTCCGCCTCGGGGCGCAGGAAGTCGCGCACGCCGGCGTCGAAGGTGCCCCAGAAGGGGAGCTCCGGCTGGAGGTAGAGACCGAGGCGGTCGGCCGCGGTGAACGCGGCCTCGGGCGGAATCCAGGTGTGGCAGCGGATGTGGTTGAAACCCCACTCCTGCACGGTGCGGAAGTAGCGCTCCCAACTGGCGACATCCATCGGCGGGTGGGCGGTGAGCGGGAAGGCGCCGGCCTCGTGCTTGCCGCGCAGGAAGGTCGGCCGGCCGTTGATGACGAACTGCTGGCCCTGCGTGCGGAACTCGCGCAGGCCGGTCGCGATGTTGCGCGTATCGGAGAACTGGGGCGACCGGATGGCGCCGGCCGGCATGGTGGCGCCGGGCGAGGCCTCGAGCCGGACGGTGACCGAGTAGAGCGAGGGCGAGAATTCGTCCCAGAGGCGCGCGTCGGCGCCGAGCGGGAGGTCGAGCGTGACGGTGGCGCCGGCGCTGGCGGGTGCGGCGAACGTGGCGGTCTGCGGCGCGGGGCGGTGGGCGGCGCCGTCGTGGTTGAAGCTCACGGCTTCGACGGTGACGGTGCCCGCGGCGGCGTTGTTGGAGACGTTGCCGATCTTCGCGGTGACGCGGAAGGTGCGCGCGGCGAGATCGGGGCGGATCTGCACGTCGTCGAGCCAGACGGTGTCGGTCGCGGTGAGTGAAATTGAGCCGAGGATACCGTTCCAGTTGGTCTGCACGCTGTCGTCGAACTGGTGGGCCTGGCCCTTGACGGGGCGGCGCTCGGGGCGGTTGTCGACGAGGACGGTGAGCGTGTGCGGGCCGGGCTCGAGCGCGCCGGTGCCGAGATGGTGGAGCTGCGGTGAGCCGGAGAGGTGGCCGTCCTCCTTGAGCGGCCGTTCGTTGAGCCAGACCTGCGTGTACTTTGTGCGCTCGAGGCGGAGCTGGATGCGCTTGCCGGCCCAGTCGGCGGGGATGTCGACAGTGCGCCGATACCATGCGGGGCCGGAGAAGGGGCGGAGGCGGGTGAGCCCGCCGGCGTGGGTCCAGGTGGAGACGGCGCCCTTGCCGCGGGTCTCGGTGGTGCCGGGGAGTTCGATGGTGTCGGTGAAGGCCGCGGGCGGGGGCGGCTCGGCGGGCGGGAAGGGCGTGTCGGGTGCGCCGAGGAGAAACAACCAGGGGCCGGCGAGGAGGATGTTTTGCATAGGGGGGGGCCGCGATTGAAGCCCGACCCGACGGCGGTGCAAGGGCGGAGGGCTGCGCGGGACCGGGCGCGGTGCCGAAGACGCAAAATGCTGTCGCGGTCGGACGGGTTTTTGCGTCCTGCGGGCGGTGTGGTCGGCGCGCGGTGACGGCGCGGCCGGCGGCGGCGGCGCGGCTAGAAGGCCAGTGGGCCCGCGGCGGGCCAGGAGGCGACGACGCGCAGACCGGCGCGATCGGTGCGGTTTTCGGCGCGAATGGTGCCGCCGTGGAGCTCCGCGATGCTGCGACAGATGGCGAGGCCGAGACCGTGTCCGGTGTGGGGGTCGGAGCGGGTGGCGGAGTCGGGGCGCTCGTAGCGGACGAAACGTTCGAAGATCCGCTCGAGCTGCTCGGGCGGGAGACCGGGGCCGTCGTCGGTCACCGCGTGCGTCCAGGTGTCGTTGTTGACCCGTGACGTGAGGGCGACGGTGCCGCCGGAGGGCGAGACGCGCACGGCGTTGCTGACGAGGTTGAGCAGGAGCTGGCGGACGAGGACGGGCTCGCAGCGCACGGTGGCGGTGTGGTCGCCCGGGCAGAGGAAGCGCAGGCCGCGGTCCTCGCAGAGGGCGGAGGCATCCTCGGAGAGCTCCTCGACCACGGCGCCGGTGGTGGTGGTCTGGAGGCGGAGGGCGAGGGTGCCGGCATCGGTCTTGGCGAGGAAGAGCAGGCTTTCGACGATGCGCTGCAGGCGGATGACGGAGTCGAGGAGGTCGGCGAGTTGGGCGGCGGCTTCGGGGTCGGCGGCGAGGTGCGGGCGGAGGTTCTCGGCGCTGAGGCGGAGGAGGGTGAGCGGGGTCTTGAGCTCGTGGGAGGCGTCGGCGGTGAAGCGGCGGGCCTGGTTGAAGGCGGACTCGAGCCGGTCGAACATCTCGTTGAGCAGGATGGCGAGGGCGGAGAGCTCGTCGCGGCCGGCGGGAACGGGGATGCGGGAGCCGAGGTTGTCGCCGCCGATGCGGCGGGCGGTCTCGCGGATGGCGCCGACCGGGCGGAGGGTGAAGCGGGCGAAGGCCCAGCCCACAGCGATGCTCGCGAGGGCGACGGCCCCGAGGAGCGCCGCGCCGGCGCGGGCGTATTCCGCGAGGATGCGGTTCGATGGGGCGAGCGGGCTGCCGATCTGTATCCAACAATCACGACCGAAGTGGCCGGTGAGCCGCACCTCGCCCAGCTGGGGGAGCTCGACGGTGGTGCGGGGGGCGAGGCGGGCGGGCGCGGGAAGGGACTGCGCGCCGAGGTTGGGCGAGCGGTAGAGCGGGCGGCCGGCGCGGTCGAGGATCTGGATGTAGTAGAGGCCGAAGTCGTAGTCGGTCTCGCCGCGGATGCGGTGCTCAAGGGTCTCGGGGTTGAGGGGCGAGACCTCGGCGACGATCTCGTCGAGCTCGCGAAGCTCGGTGTCGTGCAGCGCGTCGATGCTGCGGCGCCATTGGCGGGAGAGCAGCGCGCCGCCGGCGGCGAGCACGACGGCGGAGGTGGCGATGACGAGCAACGCCAGGCGCAGGGTGAGCTTCCAGGTGAAGGAGCCGAACACCGAGGAGCCTGGCGCGGGGGCGGCGGTCATGCGAGCTGGTAGCCCGTGCCGCGCACGGTCTGGATGAAGGGCCTCTCTCCCGGCGTCTCCAGTTTCTGGCGCAGGCGGCGCACGTAGACGTCGATGAGGTTGGTGCCGAGGTCGTAGCTGGCCTGCCAGACGTGCTCGGCGATGAAGGTGCGGGTGAGGACGCGGCCGGGGTTTTGGAGGAAGAGCTCGGCGAGGGCGAACTCGCGGTTGGTGAGAACGACGCGCTGGCCGCGGCGGGTGACGGTGCGGGCGAGCAGGTCGACGCGGATCTCGCCGTGGGTGAGGACGGTGGTCTTCACACCGGCCTGGCGGCGCAGGAGCGAGCGGAGGCGGGCGAGGAGCTCGTCCATTCCGAACGGCTTCGGGAGGTAGTCGTCGGCACCGAGATCGAGGCCGGCGACGCGGTCCTCGCGGGCGTCGCGGGCACTGAGGATGAGGACGGGTTCGTTGAAACCGGCGGCGCGCCACTGGCGGAGGAGGTCGAGGCCGTCGCCGTCGGGCAGGCCGAGGTCGAGGACGACGGCGCCGACCGGGGCCTCGGCGAGGGCGTCGCGCGCGGCGGCGCAGGTGCGCACGAGCTGGACGGTGTAGCTCTGCTCGGCGAGCGCCTTCGCGATGAAGGCGCCCATGCGCGGTTCGTCTTCGACGATGAGGACTTTCATGGAGTCGCCGGGGTGGACGCTACGGCGGGGGCGCGGGCGAGGGCAACAGCGGCGGCGGGAGCGGGGCGGGGACGAGGACGCAAAACGCTGTCGCGGTCGGACGGATTTTTGCGTCCGGCGGGCGGAGTCGGTGTCTGGGCGGGGCGGCGCGGCGCGAAGGAGAGCGGGCCGGTGGTGGGCTGGGAGGCTGCGAAAGCGGGGAGGTCCGCCTGCAGGCGGGCGATTTCGTCGCGGGTGGGCGGCGTGTAGGCGAGGCGGGCGTAGAGGTCGCTGGCGGTTTCGTATTCGGCGATGGCGCGGGAGAGCAAGGCCTCGTCGCGCCCGGCCGGCGTGAGGGCCAGCGTGGTGGGATCGCAGCGGTAGGTCGTGTCGTGGCGGACCGGCTTGAGCACGACGAGGCGGTTGTCGGCCAGGAGGCCGAGCTTCTGGTAGTTGCCGACGAGGGCGCGGCCCCGGGCGGGGGCGATGCGGCGGACATCCTGGCCGAAGAAGCGGCTCGGGTAGCTCCACTGGAGCAGGCCGAGGAGCGTGGGTGCGTAGTCGATCTGGCTCGTCACGGTGTCGATGCGGCCGGGGGCGATCTGGCCGCCGGGGGCGAAGACGAGGAGCGGGATGTGGTAGCGGTCGACGGGGAGTTCGGTGCGGCCGGCGGAGGAGGCGCAGTGGTCGGCGACGATCACGAAGACGGTGTCGCGGTACCAGGGCTTGGCGGCGGCGGCGCGGAGGAACTGGCCGATCGCGTAGTCGGAGTACTTCACCGCGCCGGCGCGGCCTGAGGTCTTCGAGGGCAGGTCGATGCGGCCGGCGGGGAACGTGTACGGCCGGTGGTTCGAGGTGGTCATCACGAACTGGTGGAACGGCCGGCCGGCGGCGTGGGCGGTGTCGGCCTCGCGCAGGGCCCAGCGGTAGAGGTCCTCGTCGCAGGCGCCCCAGACGTTGGCGAAGGTGACGTCCGACGGGGCCACGGCCTGGCGGTCGACGACGCGGTAGCCGTTGTGTCCAAAAAAGTAGTTCATGTTGTCGAAATAGCCGTAGCCGCCGTAGATGAACGCGGTGTCGTAGCCGCGGGTGCGCAGCACGCTGCCGAGGGTGAAGAGGTCCTCGTTGGCGGGGCGTTTGACGAGGGAACGGCCGGCGGTGGGCGGGAGCGAGAGGGTGAGGGCCTCCATGCCGCGGTCGGTGCGGGTGCCGGTGGCGTAGAACTGGGTGAAGACGAGGCTCCGCGGGGCGAGGGCGTCGAGGTTCGGGGTCAGCGTCGAGGCCGGGTTGAAGGTGCCGAGAAACTCGGCGCTGAGGCTCTCGACGGTGATCTGGATGATGTTGGGATGGAGTTCGGGGCCGGGGTTGCGGACGAGGCGGAGGGTGTCGTGGGCGGACGGTGAGGGGAGCACGGAGCCGTCGGCGGCGAGGTCGCGGCGGAGGGTGGCGAAGGCGTCGTCGAGGGGGCGGGTGGGATAGAAGTGCGCGTAGGGGAGCTCGTTGGCGCGGAAGGCGGCGAAGAGGGACCAGAGGCCGTTCTTGGCGAGTTCGCGCTGGTAGTTGTCGGCGAAGGCGGGGAGGGCGCGCTCCTCGAGCGCGAGGCCGGCGACGAGCAGGGCGGCGAGCCACGGCAGGCTGCCGCGCCAGCGGCGGGCCCACGGCTCGGCCGGTGCGGCGAGCCAACGCGCGAGCAGGCCGCTGCGGCGGAGCAACGCGTCGCCGGCGAGCGTGGTGGCGCCGAGGCCGGCGAAGATCCAGGGCAACGGGTAGGACTCGCGGATGTTGCCGACGACTTCGTGGGTGTAGACGA
>JAEZSJ010000414.1 GCA_023443985.1 Verrucomicrobiota bacterium
GCCACGGTCGGCCGCCCGTCCGCACCGAGCCGCGCGAGTGTCGCGTCGACCCGCCGCTCGAGCGCCCCCGCCAACCGGTCCGCCGCGTCGGCCCCGTCGCCCAAGGCCGGCGCGAGCCGCAGGCGCAGCTCCGGCCATTGCTCGCGCCACTTCGCCACGCGCTCCGGCAGGTACTCCGTGAGTGCCCGGCTCGGCCCGAGGAAATACGGCACGACCACCAAGTCGTGACGCCCCGCGTCGGCGCAGCGGCGCACCCAGGGCGCCAACGTCTCGGCCGGCACGCCGGCCAACTCGGCCACCGGGACCTTTCCGGAGTGCAGCAGCGACACCGGTGCGACCACGCGGCCGGTCCGTGCGGCCAACGCTGCCGCCGCCGCCCGCAGCGCCAGCGTCGCCGCCGGGCGCAGCGAGCCGTTGTCGAGCAGGGCGATCGCCGGCGCATCCATGCGGTCCATCGGATGCAGACGCCGCGCGGGCGCAACGCGTTTGTGTCCGCCTCGCCGGCGCCGGCGAGGAAGCGGTCGGCATTGCGGTGGCGCAGGACTGCGCCATGTTTCGCCCACGCCGCCCCTGGTGCCACCATGTCCGACACCCCCCGCAAACTTCGCGTCATCGATTCGCCCGATCCGGAGCGCCCGCCGCCGGCGCCCGAGGAACCGCGGCCGAAGCTCAAGCTCGGCGCGAAGGAGTTCACCGGTGTGAACCGCGCCCAGGAGGCCACCTCCCAGCCGATCACCGTGCACGGAATCCTGGCGGAGAACCTCCGCCACACCGTGCCGGCCGAGCCGCCGCTGGACCTGCGCCGCCCGCTCTCGCGCCGGGCCCGCGACTACTGGCTGTGCCTCGTGTTCGGCAACGCCCTGTTCCTCGGGCCCCTCCTGCTGTTGCCCCGCAACGGCATGGTCGTGCTGTTTGCCGCCGGCGGCGCCGTCGTCTTCACCGCCGCGATCACGTGGATCATGTGGCAGCTGATGAGCGACTATTGAGCGAGTCGCGACCGCCGCCCGCGCTTGCGCCGCAGCGCCCCCGCCGCAGGCTCGCACGATGCTCCGCCGCCTCGACCAGATCCTCGCCTCCCTCGGGTATGGTTCGCGCCGCGAGGTGCGCGATTTGATCGCCGCCGGCCGCGTCACCGTCGCCGGCGCAGTCGCCGACGATCCCGGGGAGAAGGCCGCCGCCGCCGCGGTGCGCCTCGACGGCCAACCGATCGACTTTCCCGCCGGGGTTTTCGTCCTCTTCCACAAGCCCGCGGGCTGCGTCTGCTCGCACGACACCCGCGAGGGCCGCCGCATCTACGACCTGCTGCCGCCGCGCTGGCTCGCGCGCAACCCCGCCGTGACCTCCGTCGGCCGGCTCGACCGCGACACCACCGGCCTGCTCCTGCTCACCGACGACACCGCGCTCGTCCACCGCCTCACTTCGCCGCGCCACCATGTGGAGAAGGTCTACGAGGCCACGCTCGACCGCGCGCCGGACCCGGCGCTGGTCGACGCGTTTGCGAGCGGCACGCTGCTGCTCGCCGACGAGGAGAAACCCTGCGCCCCCGCCCGCCTCGTCCTGCGCGAGGCGGCCGAGATCGAGCTCACGCTCACGGAGGGCCGGTTCCACCAGGTGAAGCGGATGTTCGCACACTTCGGATACGAAGTGCGCCGCCTGCATCGCAGCCGCTTCGGCGAGTTCACGCTCGGGGACCTGGCCCCCGGCGGCTGGCGCGCCGTACCCGCCCCGGCGTGACCTCCTCCGCGCTTGTCGCCGCGCCCGCGGCTGGCAGCGTCGGCGGCATGCTCCGCCGTGTCCTCCTCGTCCTGCTCCCGGTCGCCTGCTTCGCCGCCGCGCCGGCCGAACTCACGTTGCAGCCGCCGGCCGAGCCCGTGACGGCCGGGGCCGAGATCGAACTCGGCGTGCTCGTGGGCAATCCCGGCGACACCCCGCTCACCCCCGCTCTGCCCGACCCGCTCCCGGTCGTGGTCCGCGCCGGCCGCCGCGCGGTGTCCGCCGAGTTTTTCCCGGTCGTCGCGACGGCCGAGGGCACCGGGCCGCTCGCGCCCGGCGAGCTCCGCCGGCTCGTGTTCCGCGGCCGTTTGCCCGCCGATCTTCGCGGCCTGGTGCTGCTCGATGCCACGGCCGCCGGCGCCGATCGCGCGGCGCTCGAGGTTGTTCCGCCCGCGAACTCGCCCCAGGGCGAGCTTGCGAGTCTTCCCGCGCCGGAGCCCGCCGCGCCCGCCCCGCCGCCGCGGCGCGATTTCGGGCTCTCCCCGCACGAGCCGATCTACTTCTCGGTCGGCAACGGCGGCGGGGTGAACGCCCGTTTCCAGCTCAGCTTCAAATTCCGCCCGATCGGCCCCTCGGACGACCGGCTCGCCGGCCGCGGTTTCTGGGAGGACCTCTACGTCGGCTTCACGCAGACCTCGATCTGGGACCTCCACTCGCGCTCGAAACCGTTCACCGACTCCAGCTACCGCCCCGCGCTCTTCTACCACCGGCACGACACCGGCGTGCGCTGGCTCGGTGCGCGCCTCGGGCTCGCCGCCGGCTTCGAACACGAGTCGAACGGCAAGGCCGGCGCCGACAGCCGCAGCATCAACATCCTCTTCGCCCGCCCCACCCTGCGCTGGGAGGCGGGCGATGGTTGGCAGTTCGCCGTCTCGCCCAAGTTCTACTGGTACGTCGACAAGGAGGAGAACGACGACATCCAGCGCTTCCGCGGCTACGGCGATTTCGGCTTCATCGTCGAGCACCCCCGCAGCTGGAAACTCGCCGCCACCCTCCGCGCCGGCACCTCCGGCCGTGGCAGCATGCAGTTCGACGCCACCTATCCGTTCGCGAAGGTGAACGACCTGTTCCCGCTCGGCTGGGTCCACGGCTACCTCCACCTCCAGTTCTTCCAAGGCTGGGGCGAGAGCCTCCTCCACTACGACGAACGCGCCGAGACGCAGCTTCGTATCGGATTCATGGCGATACGCTGAGCCGCGCGCCGGGCGCGGATCGCGCTCCGCCGTCGTTCCGGTTGGGAAAAGGCTTTTAATCCTTCCCGGCCGGAGAAAGATCCCTGATCGGATGTCCGCCGGCCCGCCCCCCCAGCATGCGCTACGCATCGCCGTGATCTACGCTGCGGTGGGTGCGGCTTGGATTCTCTTCTCGGACCGCCTCGCCCTACGCCTCTTCCCGGACCCCTCCGTGCTCGCCGTCGTCAACACGGTGAAGGGCTGGGCCTTCATCGCCGCCACGGCCGCGCTCCTGTACCTGCTCGTGCGGAGGCAGCTCATCGCCGCCTCCGAGGCCGCCGCCGCGCGCGCGCAGGCCGAGGTCGCCCGTTCGCACGCCGAGAACCAGCAGGAGCTGGCCCGCGAGACGGCGCTGGCCGCCGCGCAGCGGCTCTCCGTCGCCACCCGCGCCGCCGGACTGGGCACCTGGGAGCTCGACCTCACCACCGGACGCATGGAGTGCGACGCCCAGATGCATGCACTCTTCCGCAGCGCACCGGGCGAGCGCGCCAACCGAATCGAGGCATGGGAATGCAGCCTGCATCCCGAGGACCGGCCCGAGCGCGACCGCCAGTTCCACGCCGCCGTGGCGGGCCACCGCGACTACCATGTCCAGTTCCGTGTCCTCTGGCCCGACGGGCAGTGCCGGCATCTCGAGTCCCACGCGCTCGTCCTGCGCGACGCCCACGGCCACCCCGTCCGGATGATCGGGGTCAACTGGGATGTCACCGAGCGCGCGCTCGCCGAACGCCGCGTCCGCGTGCTGGCCGAGCACGTGCGCGATGTGCTCTGGGCCATCGACCCGCTCACGCAGCGCTACACCTACGTCTCCCCCTCCGCCGAGCGCCTCACCGGCTACACCGCGGCCGAGCTGCTGAACCGGCCGCTCTCCGAGTTCCTCGCCCCGCGCTCGCTCGCGGTGGTGGAGGAGCTGCTGCCGCTCCGCCTCCAGGCCTTCCTGGCCGGGGACCCGACCGCCGGCTCCGAAACCCAAGAGCTCGAACACCGCCGGCGCGACGGCACCACCGTCTGGATCGAGGTCGTCACCGCCTTCATGCGCACGGACAGCGGCGGCGTCGAGCTGACCGGCGTCTCCCGCGATGTGACCCGCCGGCGCGCCGCCGAGCAGGCGCTCCAGGCCAGCGCCAGCCACCTGCGCCGCGCCGAGGAGATCGCCGGCATCGGACATTGGTCGCTCGAACTCGACACCGGCCTGGTCCGCGGCTCGGCCGGCGCCGCCCACATCTACGGCGTGGAGCCCGCGGAGAGCTGGCCGGTCGAGTTCGTGCGGGACTGCACGCTGCCCGAGCACCGCGCCCGGGTCGCCGAGTCCCTGCGCGCGCTCCTCGCCGGCGAGGGCCCCTACGATGTCGTCTTCCGCATCCGACGCAGCAATACCGGCCTGGTGGCCGCCATCCACTCCCGCGCCGAGTTCGACCCGTCGACCCGCGTGGTCTTCGGCACCCTGCAGGACATCACCGAGCGCGAACAGACGCTCACCGCCCTGCGCACCAGCGAGGCGAAGCTCCGCCTCCTCGTCGGAAACGCCCCGGTGGTGCTCTTCCAGATCGGAACCGACGAGGTCTTCCGCATGGCCGAAGGCGGCGGACTCGCGAAGCTCGGCCTGAAACCGGGCGAGGTCGTCGGCCAGTCGGCGGCCGAGATCTACCGCGACCATCCCGACATCCACTCGCGTATCCGCGCCGCCCTCGCCGGCGAGGCCTCCCAAGCGCACGCCAAGGTCGAGGACTCCTGGTTCGAGATCTTCTACCACCCGCTCGCCGACTCGTCGGGCGCCGTCACGGATGTCGTCGGCCTCGCCATCGACATCACCGAGCGCAAGGACGCCGAGACCCGCCTGCGCCTGCAGTCGGCCGCGCTCTCGGCCGCCGCCCTTGCCATCGCGATCACCAACTCCCAGGGCGTGATCGAGTGGGTCAACCCCGCCTTCACGACGCTCACCGGCTATGCCACGCCGGAGGCGGTCGGCCGCACCCTGGGCCATCTCGTGCAGAGCGGCCAGCAGGCGCCCGGCTTCTACACCGAGCTCTGGGCCACGATTCTCGCAGGCCGGACCTGGCACGGCGAACTCATCAACCGCCACAAGGACGGCAGCCTCGTGCACGAGGAACAGACCATCACCCCCGTGCGCGACGACAACGGCACGATCGCCCATTTCATCGCCATCAAGCAGGACATCACCGGACGCCGCCGCCTCCAGGAGCAGGCGCTGCGCTCGCAACGCCTCGAGAGCGTGGGACGCCTCGCCGGCGGGATCGCCCACGACCTGAACAACATCCTCGCCCCCGTGCTCATGGCGCCCGCCATCCTGCGCGAGACGGTCACCGACGACGCCGGCCGCGAGATCCTCGACGCGATCGAGGTCAGCGCCACCCGCGGCGCCGCCATCATCCGCCAGCTCCTCACCTTCAGCCGCGGCGGCACCCCCGGCGAACGCGCGCCGGTCCAACTCCGCCTCATCGTCCGCGAGATGATCGCCATCATCGGCGAGACGTTCCCCAAGAACATCCACACCCGCACCGACATCCACTCCGACCCCTGGCCCGTCGAGGCCGACGCGACCCAGCTCCACCAGGTACTGATGAACCTGTGCGTGAATTCCCGCGATGCCATGCCCGGCGGCGGCATGCTCACCATCGCCCTCGAGAACGTGGAACTCGATGAGGCGGCCGTCGCCGGCCACGCCGACGCCGCCCCGGGCCCCCACGTGCTGCTCGGCGTCTTCGACACCGGCCACGGCATCGCTCCCGAACACCTCGACAAGGTCTTCGACCCGTTCTTCACCACCAAGGAACTCGGCAAGGGCACCGGTCTCGGGCTTCCCACCGTGCTCGGCATCGTCAACGGACACCGCGGCTTCGTCGACGTGCGCAGCCGCCCCGGCGCCGGCACCCAGGTCCGCATCTACCTTCCCGCCGCTCCCGGCGCGACCGCCCCGGCGGCCGCTATGCCCGAGGAGCTCCCGCCGCGCGGGCGCGGCGAGCTCATCCTGGTCGTCGACGACGAGGAGAACGTCCGCCGCATGACCCGGAGCATCCTCGAGCGGCACGGTTACCGCGTGCTCGTCGCCGCCGACGGCGCCGAGGCCCTCGCCCGGTTCCAGCAGCACCGCGCCACGATCCAGCTCGTGCTCACCGACCTCCTGATGCCGTTCATGGACGGCGCCACGCTCATCCGCGCCATCCACGAGGTGGACCCGGCCATGCGCATGCTCGCCGTCAGCGGCCATGCCTCGGAATCCGAACCGCTGCACATCGGCCCCGACGTGGTCGCCTTCCTGCCCAAGCCCTACCTTCGGCCCGCGCTCCTCACCGGCGTGGCCCAGGCGCTCGCCGCCTCCCGCAACTGACGCGGCCGGCGTCCATTCACCACCCGCGCAGCGCCGCCCAGCGCAGCAACGCGTCGAGGAACACCAGCCGCAGTGCGACCTCGCCGAATAACCCGAACGCCTTCGTCACCAATACCGTGGGGATCACCGTGAAACGGTCCTTCGTGAACCCGTAGCGGTGCAGCGTCACGACCATCGCCAGCCCCGTCACCACCAATTGGGGACCGAGCAGGGCGGTGAACCCGTCCGCCAGCGGCGCGACCACGATCATCCCCGCCGTGACGAGCGCGTCGATGCCCACGATTGCGAAGAACCCGCCGGGCATCGCGCTCTCGTAGAACATCTTCATGCCGAGCCGCAGCGCGACGACGGTCGCCAGCACATGGAGCAGCAGTTTGGCCACGAGCACCGTGCGCAGATCCTCGCTCGGAGTCACATCGGGAACCGGCGCCGCCTCGGCCGGCGGTGGCGGCGGGGTATCCGGTCCGGGCTGCAGCGGTGCCCCCAGAGCGGTCGTGAGGATCAGAAACACGACCACCAGCAGCACAAACCACCAGAATCGGACGTGGGGCGTCATGGCGGCCTCCCGGCGGAGCGGTCCTCCGGCGGCTCCGCCGGGGCGGCCATACCATACGCCCGCGGTCGCCGCGCCGCCACTCCTCCCGCCAACATCGCGGAACACCGCCCCAGCCCTCTCGGCCTCCGCGCCCCCGGCGCCCGCGGCCCGGCCGTCCGGCTCCGGGCGCCGCCCCCCCCGCCGGCGGCGGCCGCCGCCGCCGCGCCCGCCGCGCCGCCGCCGG
>JAEZSJ010000415.1 GCA_023443985.1 Verrucomicrobiota bacterium
CAAGTACATCGAGCTGCAGGACGCCTACAAATCCATCTACGAGTCGCTCTACCACGCCGGCATCGCCAACAACGCCAGGGTGGAGATCGTCCGCATCGACGCGCAGGATTTGGAGAAGAAGGGCGGGCTGCGGCAGCTCGCCGGCCTCGACGCGATCCTCGTGCCCGGCGGGTTCGGCGACCGCGGCACCGAGGGCAAGATCGCCGCCGCGCGGTACGCCCGGGAGAACAAGGTGCCGTACTACGGGATCTGCCTCGGTCTCCAGATTGCGGTGATCGAGTTCGCCCGGAATGTGCTCGGCCTGAAAGCGGCCAACAGCACCGAGTTCGACCCCGACACCGAGGATCCGGTCATCGATTTCATGGCCGACCAGCGGCGCGTCACCGAGAAGGGGGCGACGATGCGGCTGGGCGCGTACGACTGCCGCCTGCGGCCCGGCACGAACGCCGCGAAGGCGTACGGCCGGGAGCTGATCAGCGAGCGGCACCGCCACCGCTACGAGGTGAACAACCACTACGTGGAGATGCTCGGCGACGCCGGCATGGTGTTCGCCGGCGTGAACCCGCAGCGCAACCTCGTCGAGATCATCGAGCTCAAGGACCACCCGTGGTTTGTCGGCGTGCAGTTCCATCCCGAGTTCAAGTCGAAGCCCACGCAGGCCCAGCCGCTCTTCGCCGCCTTCGTGAAGGCCGCGCTCAGGCGCCAGGCGACGGTCGCTGCGACGAAGGCGGAGAAGAAATCGGGGAAGGGCACAGCCAAGACGGCGAAGAAGTAACCACCGGTCGCGCTCTGGCGTGTTCGAGCCGCCGCACTCCGAAACTGGATATCGGCTGCCGCCGCTCCGCCGTTGTCTTCATTCTGGCGTCCGCATCCCGACTCCTGTCTCCTTCCGCCATGTTCTTCGATCCCCAGCGCCTGCTCCTGATCGCCGGTCCGTGTTCGCTCGAGAACGAGACCGTCTGCCGCACGGTCGCCGCCGAGCTGGCCGCCCTGCGCGCGAAACGGCCGGAGCTGAACATCGTCTTCAAGGGCTCGTTCGACAAAGCGAACCGCACCTCGCTCTCGGGCGCGCGCGGCACCGGGCTCGAGGCCGGGCTCGCCCTGCTCGCGTTGGTGAAGCGTGAATTCGGTTTTCCGGTACTCACGGATGTGCACGAACGCGAACAGGTGCCCGCCGTGGCCGCGGTGTGCGATGTGCTCCAGATCCCGGCGTTCCTCTGCCGGCAGACCGACCTGCTGGTGGCGGCGGCGCAGAGCGGCCGCGTGGTAAACGTCAAAAAGGGCCAGTTCCTCTCGCCGCAGGAGATGCCGTTCACGCTCACCAAACTCGCCGGCGCCGCCGAGGTGTGGCAGACCGAGCGCGGCACGACCTTCGGCTACCAGAATCTCGTCGTCGATATGCGGAGTTTTCCGCTCATGAAGGCCAACGGCTTTCCGACGATTCTCGACGCCACGCACAGCGTGCAACTGCCCGGCGCGGGCGGAGGCAAGAGCAGCGGGCAGCGTGAATTCGTCGAGCCGCTCGCGAAGGCGGCCCTCGCCGCGGGCGCCGACGGCCTGTTTCTCGAGACGCATCCCAATCCCGCCGAGGCGATCTCCGACGGCCCGAACATGGTCCCGCTCGCCGAGCTCGCCGCGCTGCTCGACCGCTGTCTCGCGGTGTGGCGCGCGGTGCGCGGGTGAGGGGGCGGGAGGTTCCGAGCCGCGGAGTTCGTGGTCGGACACGGAGAAGCGCAGACGATGTGGCGGTCTCTTCCTCCGAGGCGCTGTGCAGGAGCGGTTGGTTTGATCGCCATTGATCATGGCAACCATTGGCTGACTTCCTCGACCGCCACCGAGTCGTTACACCCCGGGCGTTTGTCTTTCGCGGCGACGCGCGCACTGTGCGCCGCCCCCCGGCAAACAGAAAGGAACGACCATGGATCCTGCTTCGCTGCGCGAGATCGATTTCGCCGCGCTCCGGGGGCAACAGCCAGACCGGGAGCATCGTGTCACCGCCAAGTACCATCCGTCGCCGGCGGCATGGGAGGACCAAGTGCTCTACTTCCTCATGCTCGACCGGTTCTCCGACGGGCGTGAGGCCGGATATCGGGACGACCGGAATCCCGAAGATATGGACACGCCGTTGTTCGCCGCGACCGACAATGGCAACGCTGTCGCCGCCGATGCCGATGCCGCACGATGGCGCGAGGCCGGCGGGGATTGGTGCGGCGGCACGCTCAGCGGGCTGACCGCGAAGATGGGCTATCTGAAGCGTCTCGGCGTCACGGCGCTGTGGGTGAGCCCGTTGTTCAAACAGGTGAGCGGGCGTTTCACGCGGGAGAAGAGCTACCACGGCTACGGCATCCAGGATTTTCTGGCGGTCGATCCGCGGTTCGGCACGGCGGAGGAACTGCGCACGATGGTGCGCACGGCGCACGAGCACGGGATCTACGTCATTCTCGACATCATCCTGAACCACGCGGGCAACGTGTTCGGCTATCGGCACGACGACCCGCCGCCACGCTGGAACGGCTCCGAACACGAGGTGGCGGGCTACCGCGACGCGACCGGCGCGGCGACATTGCCGTTCTACACGGGTCTGCCGGCGGGCATCTCGCGCGACGACGCGGTCTGGCCGCGGGAGTTGCAGCCGCATACGACGTTCGCGAAGCGCGGCTCCATCACGAACTGGGACTGGTACCCCGAGTACCTCGAGGGCGACTTCTGCACGCTGAAGGAGCTGCATCTCGGTACCGGGGAAACGGACACGTATGCGCCATCGGCGGCGTTGCGGGTGCTGGCCGACGTCTACCGCTACTGGATCGCGTTTGCCGACATCGACGGGTACCGCGTCGACACCGTGAAGCACATGGATACCGGTGCGGTGCGGTACTTCGGATCGGTGATCCACGAGTTCGCGCAGCGACTGGGGAAGGAGAACTTCTATCTGATCGGAGAGATCACCGGCGGGCGCGTGTTCGCGTTCAACAAGCTCGAGGCCACCGGTCTGGATGCGGCGCTGGGCGTCGACGATATCCCGGACAAGCTCGAATACCTCGTGAAAGGGTGGCGCAACCCCGAGGAGTACTTCTCGCTGTTCCGCAACTCGCTGCTCGTCGGCAAGGAGTCGCACACTTGGTTCCGCAACAAGGTCGTCACCCTCTTCGACGACCACGACCAGGTGCGCAAGGGCGGCAACAAGGCGCGCTTCTGCGCCGGCGATCCCGCGTATGCGCGGCAGGTTGCGGCGGCGGTGGGGCTCGAGGCGACCACGCTGGGCGTCCCGCTCGTCTACTACGGTACGGAACAGACGTTCGACGGCGCGGGTGACAACGACCGCTACCTGCGCGAGTGCATGTTCGGCGGACGCTTCGGGGCGTTCCGCACGCAGGGGCGGCACTTCTTCGACGAGACCCATCCGGCGTATCGGGAGATCGCGGCGATCCTCGCGGTGCGGGCGCTCAAAACCGCGCTGCGCCGCGGCCGCCAGTACCTGCGGCAGATCTCCGGCAACGGCGTCGACTTCGGCTATCCGCGTCTGCTCGGCGGCCAGTTGCTCGCGGTCGTGCCATGGTCGCGGTTATTCGACGGAGAGGAGGTGCTCTGCGCCCTCAACACCGACGCCACCCAACCGCGCAGCGCCTGGGTGGTGGTCGATCACGACTTGAATCCTGTCGCGCGCCAGTTCCGCTGTATCTACTCGTCGGATGCCGCGCAACTCGGCGGCCGTGTGGTGGTCGAGGAGCGGAGCGGTTGCCGCTGCATCCAGATCACAGTGCCGGCGGGCGGTTTCGCGATTTGGGAACAGACGTGAGTCCCCCCGTCGCCCACCCCCCCGCCGACGTGAGAACCTTCGCCGCCTTCCCGGCGACGATCGTCGCCCGGTCAACCGATGGTTGACAGGGCGCGCTGTGCCCGCGGCGCCGTGCGCCGGTGCAGTGCAGGGCTTACGGCGTCGCTGCGGGCGTCGGGGGAACCACCCCCGATTCCGGGGCGGGGAACACGGCGATCACCTCGACCTCGAGCACGAACTCGGGCTCGAAGAGGCGGGTGATCTGCACCCAGGTGCCGGCCGGAAAATCGGTGCCGTAGTATTTCTTCCGCACCTCCTTGGCCGCCTTGAGCGCTTCGATGTCGGTGGTGTAGGCGGTCTCCTTCACCACATGGCGAAAATCGAGCCCGTAGTGGGCGAGCGTCCGCCGGATGGTGCCGAAGGCCTGGTCGATCGCCTGATCCATCGGACCGGCGCCGACGGAGCCGGAGATGTGGAGGGTGTTGCCGACGCGCACCGCTTGGGCGTAGCCGATCTCGTTCTCCCAAGGGCCGAGGTTGAACTTCTCCTTCTTGAGCTCCTGCGCGGAGAGCGCCGCGGCGAAGGGGATGAGGGCGAGGCAGATGAGTCGTTTCATGTTTCAGGGTTGGGAGGGAACAGCCGTGCGGTGATCGGGCGGGTCGGGGTTCAGGAGCGGCGCAGGGGGGCGTGATGGTGGCTCGTCAGGGCGACCCATTTCCAGCCGTCCGGAAAGCGGTAGAGCAGGATGTGGTCGGAGCAGGTGTGCACGCCGTCCTGGAAAAAGCGGACGCGGGCCATGGCGGAGTCGCCGACGACCTCGACGGCGTCGATCGCGAAGGAGGCGCCGGGGAAGGTCGGGAACTTTCCGGCCTGTTTGGCCTCCCGGATCCCGGTGAGGATGAGCTGACGCGAGAAGGACACGAGGCGGCCGTTTTCGACCAGCATCAGGGCATACCCCTCGTGCAGCGCGCCTTCGACTGCCGGCTCGTCGCCCGTGAGGTAGAGCGCCGTCATGCCCTGCTCGACGACGGCGGTGACGGATTGCAGGTCGACGCCCGGGGCAGGCTGGTCGGCGCGGAGAGCGCCCGTGGTGACGCTGAAGGCAAGAATCGAGGAGAGGAGAATGCGGACGAGGTATTTCATGGCGGAAGGGGAGAACAACAGAATCCCGGGACGCGACGTTTTCCCGCGGGTACGGAGGATTTTCCGCAATTCCAGCGGTGTTGCGCCCATGGATGCGGCGGCGCGGCCGCCTTGCTGCGCTTGAGGCGGGTTGGAACGTGGCTCCGCGGAGGGACGCGCGCGGCGATGCACGCGCCCCCCCACACCGGCGACTGCGGGGTTGAAGACCGCGGGGACTTGCGCCGTTGTGGAGGGGATGAGCAGCGCGTGTTATTCGATCCGTCCCATGACTGCCGCCGACATTCCGGCGGCTCTGGCCTTGTGGCGGGTGACCGAAGGGATGGGCTTGGGCGACTCCGACCGGCCGGACCGTCTGGCCGCCTTCCTCGAGCGCAACCCGGGGTTGAGCGCGGTCGCCGAGGAGGGCAATGGCACGCTGATCGGTGCGGTGCTCTGCGGCGACGACGGCCGGCGCGGCTACCTGCACCATCTCGCCGTGCTGCGCGAGCGCCGCAACCAGGGCGTCGCCCGGGCGTTGCTGGCGCACTGTTTTGCGGGGCTGCAGGCGCGCGACATCGAGCGCTGCAACATCTTCCTCCTCGCCTCGAACACCGAGGGTGAACGGTTCTGGCGCCGCGAAGGCTGGGTCGTGCGCGACAACCTGAAGGTGATGCAGAAACCGGTGGCCGCCGGCTCGCCGGTCCCCGGCGGGTGCTCGTGCTGAAGGCGAAGTGCGTCGCCGGTCCGGTCAGTCGCGCGCCCCTGGCGGCCCGCGTCGCCCGTG
>JAEZSJ010000003.1 GCA_023443985.1 Verrucomicrobiota bacterium
GCCGGTCGGCGGCGCGTGCGAGCGTGTCCGTCGCGAGTTCGTCGAGCCGCGCCGCGGCCTGCGCCGCGCGGGCGGCGCCGTCGAGGAAGTCGCTCGAGATGAGCTCGGCCGCGGCGCTGGGCGTCTCCGCGCGGGCGTCGGCGGCGAAATCGCAGAGCGTGAAATCGATCTCGTGGCCCACGGCCGAGATGATCGGGATCCGGCACGCCGCCACGGCGCGCACGAGCGGCTCCTCGTTGAACGCCCAGAGGTCTTCGAGGCTCCCGCCGCCGCGTCCGATCACAAGGAGATCGAAGGGAGGCAAGAGGCGGGCGGCATGAGGCGTGAGGCCGGAATCAGAGTCGGCGGGAGGCTCCGGCAGCAGTCCAAGGTCGAGCTCCGCGGGCGGCGCGGTCCTCTTTCTCCGGCTCTTCCTCTCGCCTCCCGCCTCTCGCCTCTCGCCTTCGCGCTGCGCGAGCTCCAGCATCGCGACCATCTCGGCCGCGGCGCCGTCGCCCTGCACCTTCACCGGCAGCACGACGAGGTGCCCGCGCCAGCCGCGGCGTTGGAGGATGCGGATGAAGTCCTGCACCGCCGCCCCGGTGGGCGAGGTGATGAAGCCGATCGTCCGCGGCATCGCCGGCAGCGGCACCTTGTGCTCCGGGGCGAAAAGCCCCTCGGCGGCGAGCTGCTGTTTCAACCGTTCAAACTCCGCCTGCAGGCGCCCGGCGCCGTCCTCGACGACCACCCGCACGATGAGCTGATACTGCCCGCGCGCCTCGTAGACGCTCACCTGCCCGAAGGCCGCGATCTGCTGGCCGTCGCGCAACACCGCCCGCGAGCGAGCGGCGTCGCCGCGAAACAGCACCGCGGAGATCTGCGCGCGTTCGTCCTTGAGCGTGAAATAGCAGTGGCCGCTCGCCTGCTGCCGCAGGTTCGACACCTCGCCGCGCACCCACAGCGCCGGGAAGCCGCCCTCGAGCAGCTCCTTGATGCGCGCCGTCAGCTCGCCGACCGACAGCGCCTCCTCGCCGGAGTTGTCAGGCCGTGCCGGCATCGCGTTTCGCGTAGCGTTTGCGCAGCAGTTGCACGGCCGCGATCGCGACCACGATCAGCATCAGCCCGAGCAGGGCCATGCCGCCCTTGCCGCTCATCAGCGCCTTGCCGAACACGATGAACGCCGAGCCCATCACGCCCTGCACCGCCACCGAGACCAGCATGTATTTGCGAAACCGAACACCCGACAGCCCGAGCAGGTAGCTCTGCACGAAAAGCGGCGGCCCCGGCGTGACGCGCGCGAGCACGGCGACCGCCGTCTCGTTCTCCGGCGTGACCTGGGGCACCCGGTATTTCGTCCGCGCGAGGACCCGCTCGAGCAGCGGTCGCATCGCGCGATGCGCGAGCCAGAAGGAAAAGGCGAACTGCACCGTGTTGGCCAGCAGCGCCGCGAGGAGCACGCCCGGCATCGTCATCTGCGCCGCGAAGGCTTCGCCGGCGGTGAGATAGTAGGGCGAAATCGGGAACCCGAACGACGGGACCACCGCCATCGAGCCGAAGAACGCCCAGGGGCCGGCTTCGCGGACCAGCGCGAACACCCGGTCGATCAACCCGCGCACATCGACGCCGCGCAGCAGCAGCACGACGGCCACGACCGCCACGACGGCCACCAGACCGAGCTTCACCAACAACCCCACGGGCACCTTGGCCGGAGACGACGACATGGTCGCCAGTCCGCCGCCGCCCGCCGCCACCGTCAACGCGGTTTCTGGGAGGCGAGGAACGGGCAGCGGGATGAGAGGGGAGCGGCGAGAGGTGCTTGGTCACGGGTTTCGGGCGAGGAGCGAAACGGAGCAGCGTTCATCGCCCACCTGCCACTCCCTGCTCCAACATCCCTGACCCTTCCCCTACCCCCTCACCGCGCGGCCTCTCATCCGCTCCCCTCCTTTCCTCTTCCCCAACTCCGCCGCAGCGCTCACGCTCTGCGCCCCGTCCACCGCATGCACCCGCGCCTCTCCGAATTGTTCGCCGCCCGTTTCGGCCACGCCCCGGCCACCGTCGAGGAGCTCCGCGCCCACGGCTCCGACCGCAAGCTCCACCGCCTGCGCGACGCCGACGGCCACAGCGCGATCGGCGTCGAGAACGCCGACCTCGGCGAAAACGCCGCCTTCATCAGCTTCTCGCGCCACTTCCGCTCGTTGCGCCTGCCCGTGCCCGAGATCTACGCCGACGACCGCTCGCAGGGAGTGTACCTCGAGGAGGACCTCGGCGACACCACGTTGTTCGACTTCCTGCAACGCGAACGCGGGCAATCCGCCGAGGTCCCGCCGCAGGTCGCCGCCGTGTACGAGGAGGCGGTGCGCCTGCTGCCCGTGCTCCAGATCAAGGCCGCCCGCGGACTCGACTACAGCCTCTGCTACCCGCGCGGCGCCTTCGACCGCCGGTCGATGCTCTGGGATCTCAACTACTTCAAGTACTACTTCCTCAAGCTCGCGCAGATCCCCTTCCACGAGCAGCAGCTCGAGAACGACTTCGAGTCGCTCTGCACGTTCCTACTCGAAGCCGGCCAGTCGCACTTCCTCTACCGCGACTTCCAGTCCCGCAACATCATGGTGCGCGACGGCCGGCCGTGGTTCATCGACTACCAGGGCGGCCGCCGCGGCGCGCTCCACTACGACCTCGCCTCGCTGCTGCTCGACGCCAAGGCCAACCTGCCCTTCGCCTTCCGCGAGCATCTGCAGCGTGTCTACCTCGCCGCCGCCGCGCCGCTCACCGAGATCGACCACGCGCGCTTCGTGGACTTCTTCCGCGGCTTCTCCCTCATCCGCCTCCTGCAGGCGATGGGCGCCTACGGCTTTCGTGGCTTCTACGAACGCAAGGCCCACTTCCTCCAGAGCGTGCCCTACGCCATCTGCAACCTCGAGCACCTCCTCCAACAGGGCGAGCTCCCGGTGCCGCTCCCCGCGCTCTCCGCCGCGCTCCAGCAGATCGTGCGCTCCACCCGCCTGCGGGAGATCGCCCCCGTCCCCCTCACCCTCACCGTCGCCATCCAGAGCTTCTCCTTCAAACACGGCTACCCGCCGGACGACTCCGGCCACGGCGGCGGCTTCGTCTTCGACTGCCGCTCGCTGCCCAATCCCGGCCGCGAGGAACGCTTCGCCCCGCTCACCGGCCTCGACGCGCCCGTGGCCGAGTACCTGCGCGGCCACGACGAGGTCGCGCGCTTCATCACCCAGACCGTGCTGCTCCTCGAGCCCGTGCTCGCCGCGTACCAGAAACGCAACTTCACCCGGCTGGCCGTCGCCTTCGGCTGCACCGGCGGCCGCCACCGGAGCGTCTACTGCGCCGAGGAGCTCGCGCGCCAGCTGCGCGCCCGCGGCGGCGTCGCCGTGGAGGTGCGCCACCGCGAGCAGCCCGGCTGGGCGACAAAAACGTGAAAACATCCCGGCGGCGCCCGCGGCCGCCGCTTTCGTCTCGTCTCCGGCTTCCGCCGACGCCTCCCTTGCGCCGCACCGCCCGATGAAAGCGATGGTCCTAGCCGCCGGCCGCGGCACCCGGCTCAAGCCCCTCACCGACACCCGCCCGAAGGCGCTCGTCGAGGTGGGCGGCGTCACCCTGCTCGAACTCACGCTGCGCCGCCTCGCCGCGGCGGGCGTCACCGAGGCGATCATCAACCTCCACCACCTCGGCGAGCAGATCCCCGCCTTCATCGAAGCGCACGGCCTCTTCGGCCTGCGGCACATCGAGTACTCGCCCGAGCCCGAGCTGCTCGACACCGGCGGAGGGCTCAAGGAGGCGGCCTGGTTCTTCGGCGACGGCCGGGCCTTCCTCGTCCACAACGTGGACGTCCTCAGCGACATCGACCTGCGCGCCCTCGCCGCCGAACACCAGCGCACCGGCGCGCTCGCCACCCTCGCCGCGCTGCCCCGCCCCACGGCGCGTCCCCTCTTCTTCGACACCGCCCACCGCCTCGTCGGCCGCCGCTCGCCGCTCACCGGAGACACCTTCGTCCGCGCCCCACAGGGCGAGGCCGTTCCGCTCGGCTTCTGCGGCATCCAGATGGTCTCACCCGACCTGTTCACGCGGCTCACGGAGACCGGCGTGTTCCCGATCGTCGCGGCCTACCTGCGCCTGGCCGGCGCCGGCGAGACGATCAACGCCTTCCGGGCCGATGGCGCGCGCTGGCGCGACTGCGGCCGCCCCGAGGACCTGCGCCCGCTCTGAGCCCGGCCCGCGCGCGCACCCCGCCGCCGGGCCCCTCCGCGGAGCCGGCTCCGTATCCACTCTTCTGTCTCCACTGCGCGGAGGCGCCCGCCGTCGCGCGCTGCACGACAGAGATTGTCCGACCGTCCGTCCGGCCCCGGGCCTATTCCACGAGCCGGCGCTCGCCGAGCAGCGGCCGGGCGCTGTTTGGCTATAGTTCGCCCGCACATCAACCGGACGGAGGCCCACTCCCGCCGTCGCTTCCTAACCGCGGGTTCAAAACATGAAATCTCTGCTGCTGCCTTGCTCGTTGCTGCTCGGTTCCACCGTCTCGTTCGGCGCCTTGACCACCCCGTCCGTCGGCGACCCACGCCTGACCGATTATCAGGCCTGGTTCGACGGCTTCGACGTGGCCTCCGACAAGACCGTCTACTCCCAACCCTATCCCGACGGCGGAACACCCGCCCCCTTCGCCGATGCCGACCGCACCTGGTCGGGCTGGACGCCCAACTGGGGCGCCGACCAGCTCATGCCCATCGCGAACACCGACGCCTCGCGCACGCTCTTCGTCGAGACGCTCTTCGTCGGCGAGACCGCCGCCTGGTGGAACGACTGGGGCTATCGGATCACCGCCGACGACGGGACGTTCACGGAGTCCCTTCTGGCCGATGGTATCCAAGCTGCGGGCTCGTCGGCCACGGTCAGCTTCGGCGACTACACCTACATCAGCCTCGCGCCCGGCGAGTCGCTGGACTTCTTCTACAACGGCACCCGCGGCTACACCGCCGGGGACGGCGACCTCTACGACACCAGCAACGGCGGCCGCTATTACGCGTTCGACTCGACGCTCACACTGCCGGGCGGCGCCACGATGCAGTCGTACTACGGCACCATCACGCCGCTCACGAGCGTGCGCGGACCCGCGTTCGCGGACGTGCCGTTCACCATCCTCGGCTTCGAGGACATCAACGACGGCGCCGGCTGGCAGGACCGCGACCACAACGACCTGCTCTTCGCCTACCGCGCCGGCTTCGACCTCCCGCAGGGACCGATCCCGGAGCCCTCCACCTACGGACTGATCGCCGCCGGCGCCCTGCTGGCGCTCGTCGGCTACCGCCGGTTGCGCCGGAAGAATTGAGCGTTGGAAGTGTGTCGGAGAAAGCCGAACACCTCCGGGGTCCGCCCCGGAGGTGTTTTTTTTCAACTACATTAGAAGACGACATGGGCAGATTGCCCATGGCCCGCTCGGCACAAGCCGAACCCGGCAAACGGACCGCTGCCCATATCAATTCCACCCGCACGGCGCTAGTATCCGGCCCTCATCGGCGACCGCGGCGACGCAGCCGCCGGCCTTCTAACCCAGATAGCAATACCCATGAAAAAGCTGGTTTCACTCTGCGTGCTGCTCTCGGCGGCCTGCGCGTTCGGCCAGTTGGAGTCCGCCACCGGCGAACGCCTGGCCAACTACATCAGTTGGTTCGGCGAGTTCGCCGTCGCCTCCGATGCGAACCACCCCGGCGACCCGTCCCCGCCCCATAGCCTGCCGACTGCCGGCAACCCCGCCGGCTGGCTCGGCTGGATTCCGAACTTCGGACTAGGCACACCGCTCAGCCCGATCGCCAACACCAGCGCCGATCCCGATTTCAAGCTGCGCGTCGAGTACGTCTTCCTCGGTGAAACAGCCGGATGGAGGAACAACTGGGGCTATCGACTGAATGGCAACCCTGCGGATGAGGAGACGATCGCCTCCAACATTCAGGCAGCCGGTTCCCTCGCCAACACCAAGTTCGGCGACTTCGGAAGCGTGGTGCTGGAGAATGGTGAAACACTCGATTTCTTCCTGCAAGGGACGGGTAGCGAAGGGGGAAAGTATTTCGTAGTCGATCCGTCGGAAAGCACCCCCACCTCGGCCACCATGCAGTCCTACTATGGCCTGTTCTTCACCTCACCCGAAGACACGGTGCCGTACACAATCGTCGGCTTCGAGGACGTTCGTCTCGGCGAATCCGGCAATGACACCGACTATAACGACTTCCTCTTCGCCTTCCGCGCCGCCCGGGACGAAGAGCAGGCCCCCGTCCCGGAGCCGTCGACCTACGGCCTCCTCGCGGCGATGCTGTTGATCTTCCTCGCCGAGTACCGGCGCCGGAAGGCCGTCTGACACCGTCCTTGTCTCTGCAGAGTCTCAGCGCGCCCCCGGGCATCAGCAGCCGGGGGCGCTTTTGCGTGCGGGTACTGCGCCGGTCCGGCTGCGCTCTCGCACCACACTCTGGAACACCGGCTGCTCCCTTAACATCTTGCCGCGCCACCGCTCGTGCGGCTCTCTCACCGCCACACACTCCGCCATGCCTCTCCGCGTCACGAAGGCTCTCATCACGGCCGCCGGCCCGGCCCAGCGCCGCCTGCCGCTGCAAACCCTCACCGACCGCGACGGCGCGCAGAAGCCCGCGCTCGCCATCATCCTCGACGAGCTCCTCGCCGCCGGCATCGAGCAGGTCGGGCTCATCCATGCCCAGGGTGACCGCGCCGCCTACGAGGCCGTGCTCGCCCCCTACGCCGCAAAACTCACCTACCTCGAGCAACCCGCCCCCCTGGGCTACGGGCACGCCGTGCTCTGCGGCCGCGAGTTCGTGGGCAACCAGCCGTTTCTCCTCCAGGTCAGCGACCACCTCTACGTCTCCCAATCCGCCCGAAGCTGCACACGCCAGCTCCTCGCCGTCGCCGAGGCGGAGAACTGCGCCGTCTCGGCCGTGCAACCGACCCACGAGAGCCAGCTCCAGTACTACGGCACGATCGGCGGCTCGCTCGTCCCCGGGCGCAGCGGCCTCACCGCGATCGAACGCGTGCTCGAGAAACCCACCCCCACCCTTGCCGAGCAGCACTGCCTCGTGCCGGGCCTGCGCGCCGGCTACTACCTCTGTTTCTTCGGCATGCACGTGCTCACGCCCGCGCTCTTCGACCTGCTCGCCGCCGAACAGCAGGCCAACCCGGGCGCCAAGCTCGGCCTCTCGCCCGCCCTCAACGCCCTCGCCGCCCGCGAGAAGTACCTCGCCGCCGTGCTCGACGGCCGCCGCGCCAATCTCGAGGCGAGCTTCGGCCTCCTCCGCGCCCAGATCGCCCTCGGCCTGAGCGGCGCCAGCCGCTCCGACATCCTCGCCCTCCTCGCGGAGGAACTCGCCCTCGCCGCCGAGACGAGAAAGGGCAACGAGGGAGCGAAGGAATGAGGAACCGGGCGCTCCGCCGGACGCCCCGTCTCCGCCACCCCGCCGCACCGCCATCGGCCCCCTCCGCCCCATCCGCCCTGTTCCCGTGACTCCGCGACTCCAGTCCCTCGTCGAAGGCCGCCCGCCGGCCGGCGAACCGCAGTACTTCGAACAACTCTGCCGCGCCGCGTCGCGCGCCGAGCTCGAGACGATGGCCGCCGCGCTCGAACGGTTCCGCCGCGAGACGCCGAACTTCTACCACCGCGTCCGCGCGCTCTTCTTCCTCGAGGCGATCCACCGCTACTTCCTCCCGCCGCACTACCCGGCCGACAACTCCGGCACCATCCCGTTCGAGGGACACCAGCACGCGCTCGAGCGCCGCTTCGAGGAGGCGATCGACACCTTCCTCCGCCACCAGCGCGAGCACGGCGCCAGCGACGCGCTCAGCAGCGCGCTCGCCGCCGCGTATCACGGTCTCGAATTCAAGACGCTCGCCACGCAGGTCCAGAAGACCGTGCGCACCGTCCGCGGCAACCAGTGGATGTTCCGCACCGGCCACCCGCTCGACTACCCGCTGCGCCTCCGCCCCGAGATGCTGCCGCCCGGCGGCGACGCCCCCTCTCCCATTCTCTTCGAGGAGACGCCCGTGCGCATGGACCTCAGCCACGCCGGCTGGTCCGACATCTTCTTCCTCGGCATGGATTATCCCGAGGGCGCAAAGGTCCTGAACATCTCCGTCGACCTCGGCGTCTTCGGCCGCGACCAGGAAACCCGCCCACCGGTCTGCGCCTTCCTGCGCGTGATCGACGAGCCCGTCCTGCGCCTCGTCTCCGTCGATCTCGGCGCCAGCGCCGACGTCGCCTCGCTCGCCGACCTCTTCGACTTCGCCAAGGACTATCTCGGCCTGCTCAAGGCCGCCGTCATCGCCTCCGGCGTCGTGCCCTCCGGCCTCGAAGGCTCCGGCCACGACCTCGCCGCCATCCTCGCGCGGCTCGCCGGCCCGGGTCGCGGCCTCGAAATTGTTTCCCAAGTACGCGACATCCCGAAGGGTTCGCGCCTCGCCGTTTCCACCAATCTCCTCGGCTGCCTCATCGCGCTGCTCATGCGCGCCACCGGGCAGACGGCCGCGCTCACCGGGGAGCTCACCGAGCCCGAACGCCGCACCGTCGCCAGTCGCGCCATCCTCGGCGAATGGCTCGGCGGCTCCGGCGGCGGCTGGCAGGACTCCGGCGGCGTGTGGCCGGGCATCAAGCTCATCCAAGGCGAGCTCGCCGAACCGGGCGATGTTGAGCACGGCGTCAGCCGCGGCCGACTGCTCCCGCGCCACCGCGTGTTCGACGACTCCGCCGCCTCCGCCGCCACGCGCCAGGCGCTGCAGGACAGCCTCATCCTCGTCCACGGCGGCATGTCGCAGAACGTCGGCCCCATCCTCGAGATGGTCACCGAGAAGTACCTGTTGAAGCTCGAGCGCGAGTGGCAGGCGCGCCTCGAGGCCGGCGACATCCTGCACGGGATCATCGAGTGCCTGAAAACCGGCGATATCGCCCAGCTCGCCGCACTCACCACGCGCAACTTCTTCGGCCCGATCCAGACGATCATTCCCTGGGCCTCCAACGCCTACACCGAGCGCCTCATCGCCGAGGCCCGCCAGCTCCTCGGACCGTCGTTCCGCGGCTTCGTCATGCTCGGCGGCATGTCCGGCGGCGGCATGGGTTTCTGGGTCGACCCGGCCGACAAGCCGCGCGCCCGCGAGATCCTCCTCGACCTCATGCGCCGCACCAAGCGCGACCTGCAGCACGCGCTGCCGTTCGCGATGGACCCGGTCGTCTACGACTTCACGGTCAACCCGCGCGGCACGTACGCGCAGCTCCTCGCCGGCGACCGCGCGCTCTTCTCGCCCGAGTACTACCTCTACCGCGTGCCCGGGTGGGTGCGACAGGACCCGCGCACCCTCCCCGACTCGGCCCGGCGCGACCTCGACCGTTTCCTCGCCCGCCACCTCGGCGCGGCCGATAACCCCGCGCTCTCCGGCGCGCTCCTGCAGAGGCTCTTCCCGCCGTCGGCCTCGGGCGGCTCCGCCGCGCGTGCCGGCCAGTCGCTCCGCGAGCTGCTCGACGAGAACGGCTTCGACCCGCTCCAGCACGAGCAGATCCGCGCCGACCTGCTCGCCGGCCGCATCGGCCTGCCGCAGAACCGTCTGCCCGTCTCCGCCACCGTCGAGGATGTCCGCCCCGGCGATGTCGTCCCGTTGTATTCGACGGATGCTGCCGATGCCGCCCGCGGCGCCGAATTGCTCCGGCAGGGCGCCGTGGCCGTGGTGACCCTCGCCGCCGGCGCTGGCAGCCGCTGGACGCAGGGCGCCGGCACCGTGAAGGCGCTGCATCCGTTCGCCAAGCTCGGCGGGCGTCACCGCAGTTTCCTCGAGGTCCATCTCGCGAAAAGCCGCCGCGCCGGCCGCGCCGCGGGCTGCGAGGTGCCGCACCTCTTCACGACGAGCCATCTCACGCACGAGCCGATCCGCGCGTTCCTGGAGAAGCACCGGAATTTTGGTTACACCGGCCCGCTGTTCCTCTCGCCCGGCCGCTCCATCGGCCTGCGCCTGATCCCCACCGCGCGCGATCTGCGTTTCCAGTGGGAGGAGACCGCGCACCAGGTGCTCGACGTGCAGCAGGAGAAGATGCGCCAGAGCCTGCGCAAGGCGTTGCTCGACTGGGCGGTGAAGACCGGCGAGGGCCGCGACTACACCGACAACCTCCCGCTCCAGTGCCTGCACCCCGTCGGCCACTGGTTCGAGATCGCGAACCTCCTGCGCAACGGCGTGCTGCGCGACCTCCTGCGCGACCGCCCGCAGCTCCAGCATCTCCTCCTCCATAACATCGATACACTCGGCGCCGACCTCGATCCCGCCGTGCTCGGCCGCCACGACCGCGAGGGCCGGCCACTCTCGTTCGAGGTCATCCGTCGCCGGCTCGAGGACCGCGGCGGCGGGTTGGCGCGCGTCGGCGGCCAGTTGCGCCTCGTCGAAGGCATGGCCCTCGCCCGCGAGGAGGACGAGTTCAAGCTCACCTTCTACAACACCGCGACCAGTTGGATCGCCCTCGACCCGGTGCTCGCGCTCTTCGGCCTCGACCGCGCCGCGCTGGCCGATGCCGACCGCGTGGCCGCCGCCGTGCGCACACTTGCCGCGCGCATGCCCACGTACGTGACACTCAAGGACGTGAAGAAGCGCTGGGGCAACGGCCAGGAGGACATCTTCCCCGTCCTTCAGTGGGAGAAGCTCTGGGGCGACATGACCACGCTGCCCGAGGCGAACACGCTCTTCCTCGCCGTCCCGCGCCCGCGCGGCCAGCAGCTCAAGGAGCAGGCCCAGCTCGATGGCTGGCTGCGCGACGGCTCCGCCGCGTCCATCGAGAACCTCTGCGCCTGGGAATAGTCTCCCGCGCTCCCACGCGACGCCCCCGCGCTCCACCCCAACGGCCCGACGTTCTTCACCCGTGGCGGAACGCGTCAGCGTTTCGCCTCCTGCGCTCCTTCGCCCCTTTCGCCTCAAGCCTCCCTCCTTTCGCCTCTCGCCCGTGTCCTCCTCCGCCTTTTCGGTCCTGCCGCTGTTCTTCTCGCAGCTTCTCTCGCAGTTGCCGACCATCGTCGTCTGCATCGTCGGGCTTGTGCTGCTCGCCGGCCGGCGCTCGGCGGACGCCAAGGCGATGACGTGGGCGATGACCGGCTTCGGCCTTACCGCGGCGCTCGCGATCAGCATCCCGCTGTTCTACACCACGCTGAACTTCATCATGGCCCAGGGCAGCATCTCGATGAGCCCGATGACGTGGGTCTATCCGGTGGTCGGACTCGTCTCCTCGGCGCTGCACGCGCTCGCGTACCTGTTCTTCCTGCTCGCGTTCCTGCGCTTCGTCCGTCCCGCCGCGCCGCGCGCGCCCTGAACAGAGCCGTACGGAACCGCTCGCCGCAAGGACGCAAAAACCTGTCACGGTCGGACGCGGATTTGCGTCCTCAGTCCCGCGCCTCCTGCCGCGCTTGCCTTTCCTCGCCTTCGCCGGCCACCCTCCCGCGCAACATGACCGCTCCCGCTCTCACCGGCGCCCAGAAATCCTTCCTCCGCAGCCTCGGCCAGACGATGGACTGCCAGCTCACCATCGGCCGCGAGGGCATCACCGCGCCGGTCGTCGCCGAGTTGGAGAAGCTCTTCACCCGCCACGAGCTCATCAAGGTGAAGCTGCTTGCCGAGCGCGCCGAGCGCCCCGCGCTGTGCGCCGCGATCGAGGAAAAGACCGGCGCCGCCGAAGCCGGCGCCGTCGGCAAAACCGCCCTCTTCTACCGCGAGCACGCGGATCCGAAGAAACGCGCCATCGAGCTCCCGGAGCCGAAAGCGAAGCCGGCGGTGTGAGCTGAAAATTTCGCGGCGCGACATGGGCACGACCGGCCGGCGCTCTGTCCTCGCCGAACTCCGCGCCGCCCTCGCACAGGCGCTCGCTGCGTTCCGCATCGAGGATCCGCGACAGAAGACCGCCGCAACTGACTTCTCGCGTGCGACCCCCGAGATCCCGCTTCGCCAGGAATGG
>JAEZSJ010000010.1 GCA_023443985.1 Verrucomicrobiota bacterium
GCGGCGGCGCGGGCGGTGCGCGGCGCGGCGCGCAGCGACACCGGCACCGAACTCGCGGCCCGGCTGCTCGCCTGCGACCAGCCGTTGCTGACGCCCGGCGGGCGGCCGACACTGGTCGAACTCAGTCGCGGGGAGTTGACGCGAAGGTTCCAAAAAGACCGTTGCTAGAAAAGCGGTTACGGACACGCTTCCGGCCCGCTCTCTGCTAGTCGCCTGAACAGCGCCGCCGTCCGCGGCGCGCTCCGATCGCCTCTTCCGTATGCCTCCTTCCAAAAGCAAGAAGTCCGTCCGCGGCGCGAATGCGCCGGCGGTGTTCGCCCCCTCCACCCTGACCTCTCGCGAACTGGCGTCTGCGGGCGTGTCCGCGGCCACCGTCGCGGCGCTCAAACAGTCGATCTTGGACCACCTGAAGTTCACGCAGGCCCGCGACCAGGGCAGTGCGTCGCAGCGGGATTGGTGGATCTGCACGTGTCTGGCGGTGCGCGACCAGTTGCTCGAGCGGATGATCCGCACGCAGGCGGTGCACAACAACGGCAACATGCGCCGGATGTACTACCTCTCGCTGGAGTACCTCATGGGCCGGTTGCTGCAGAACAATCTCCACGCCGCCGGCATCCACGCCGAGGCCTGCGACGCGCTGCGCGCGATCGGTCTCGATCCGGAGAAGGTCCTCGATGAGGAGCACGACATGGGCTTGGGCAACGGCGGCCTCGGCCGGCTCGCGGCCTGTTTCCTCGACTCGCTCGCCACGCTCGACCTGCCCGCGATCGGCTACGGCATCCATTACGAGTTCGGCCTGTTCCGGCAGGAGTTCGTGAACGGCCACCAGGTCGAACACCCCGACGCCTGGATGGTGCGGGGCGCCCCGTGGGAGATCGAGCGGCCGGAGTACACCGAGCCGATCCATCTCTACGGCCATGTCGAGACCCGCTTCGACAACCTCGGCCGGCCCCACCAGCGCTGGGTGAACACCCGCACGATCCTCGGCGTGCCGCACGACATCCCGATCGCCGGCTACGGTACCAACACCGTGAACTTCCTCCGGCTCTGGGAGTCGCGCGCCAGCCAGGACTTCGACTTGGCCGCGTTCAACAAGGGCGGCTACGTCGAGGCCGTGCGCGACAAGGCGATCGGCGAGACCGTCTCGAAGGTTCTGTATCCAAACGACAAGACCGAGAGCGGCAAGGAGCTGCGCCTCGTCCAGCAGTACTTCTTCGTCGCCTGTTCGCTGCGCGACATCATCCGCCGCTACCGCAAGGCCAACAAGGGCTGGGACAACTTCCCCACCAAAGTCGCCATCCAGCTCAACGATACGCACCCGGCCATCGCCGTGCTCGAGCTCATGCGCCTCCTGCTCGACGAGGAGGGGCTCGTGTTCGATCAGGCGTGGGCGATCGTCACGCGCACGTTCGCATACACGAACCACACGCTGCTGCCGGAGGCGCTCGAGCGTTGGAGCGTGCCGCTGCTGCGCAAGGTCGTGCCGCGCCATCTCCAGATTGCCTTCGACATCAACCAGCGCCACATGGACGCCGTCGAGGCGCGTTGGCCGGGCGATGTCGACAAGAAGCGCGTCTGCTCGATCATCGAGGAGGGCAACGTCCAGAGCGTGCGCATGGCCCACCTGAGCGTGGTGGCCTCGCATTCCGTCAACGGCGTCGCCGCGCTGCACACCGAGCTGCTGCAGAAGACGCTCTTCCCCGAGTTCGCCGAGCTCTTCCCCGGGCGTTTCAACAACAAGACCAACGGCATCACCCCGCGCCGTTGGTTGCGCGCCTGCAACCCGCGCCTCTCCGCGTTGATCGACTCGAAGATCGGCGGCGGCTGGACCCGCGCCCTCGACGAGCTGCGCGGGCTCGAGCGCTGGGCCGACGATCCGAAGTTCCAGGCCGACTTCATGGCCGCCAAGCGCGCCAACAAGCAGGACCTCGCGAAGGTCATCCGCCACCTGTGCGATGTGGAGGTCTCGCCGGACGCGCTCTTCGACGTGCAGGTGAAACGATTGCATGAATACAAACGCCAGCACCTGAACCTGCTGCACATCCTCGCGCTCTACCGCCGCCTCCTGCAGAACCCGCAGCTCGAGATGGCGCCGCGCGTCTTCATCTTCGGCGCCAAGGCCGCGCCCGGCTACGACCTCGCCAAGTCCATCATCAAGGCGGCCAATTCGATCGCGAAGTACATCAACGCCGACGAACGCATCGGCGGGAAGCTGAAGGTCGTCTTCCTCCCGAACTACGGCGTGACCCTCGCGGAGCGCATCATCCCCGCCGCCGACCTCTCCGAGCAGATCTCCACCGCGGGCAAGGAGGCCTCGGGCACGGGCAACATGAAGCTCGCGCTCAACGGCGCCTGCACCATCGGCACGCTGGACGGCGCCAACGTCGAGATTCGTGAGGAGGTGGGCGACGAGAACATCTTCATCTTCGGTCTCACCGTCGACCAGGTGAACGCGCTCCGTGCCCGTGGCTACAACCCGTGGGAGTACTTCCACCACAACGAGGAGCTGCGCGCCGTGCTCGACTGGCTCGGCTCCGGCTACTTCACGCCCGAGGACCCGCACTGCCTCGCCGGCCTTCGCCACAGCCTGCTCGACGGCGGCGACCCGTTCATGGTGCTCGCGGACTTCGAGTCCTACTGCGCCGCGCACGCCCGCGTCGATGCGGCGTTCCGCGACCAGGCGCGCTGGGCGAAGATGGCGATCCTGAACACCGCCCGCGTGGGCAAGTTCTCCAGCGACCGCACCATCGCCGACTACAACCGCGACATCTGGCACCTCGACCCCGCGCCCGTGCCCTGAGCCTCCGGCGGGCGGCTTGTCCGCCCGTGCGCTTCTCCGCCGCCCTGGCGCGATCCGCCGGGATTCCGTCGAGGCCGCGACGCGCGCGGCTTGTGCGAAGGCCGCGGGTCTCGGGGTCGGGCCTGGTTCGTGGCGCCACGAACCAGGCCCGACCCCGAGACCCGCGGCCTTCGCACAAGCCGCGCGCGTCGCGGCCTC
>JAEZSJ010000016.1 GCA_023443985.1 Verrucomicrobiota bacterium
TCCAACAACGCCGCGACGGCCGCATGGCCGCGGTCCAGTTTCTCTATTCCTGGGAGCTCAACCGCCCCGAGGATCTCGCCCACGCCCTCGAGCTGTTCTTCGCCGAGCAGGAGCAGCCGCGCGACCACTTCGCCTTCGGCGAGGAGCTCATCCACGGCGCGATCGAGCACATGTCGGAGATCGATGGACACATCCGCGGGCTCGCCCAGAACTGGGACTTCGAGCGCATCGCCAAGATCGACCTGACGATCCTGCGCGTGGGCATCTACGAGATGCTGCACCGCAAGGACATCCCGCCGGTGGTCTCGATCAACGAGGCGATCAACCTCTCCAAGCAGTTCTCCAACGCCGACGCGAAGCGCTTCATCAACGGCATCCTCGACCGTCTGAAGGACCAGCTCGGCCGCGACGCCCGCAAGACGCAGGACGAGTGAGGAATGTGGGCCGCATGGCGGACCGGAAGAGGGAATGTGGAAATCAGGAAAACTGGAAACGAACAATTTTCTCCGCGACGCCGGCATGAACGATCTCGGCAACAAAGAGCTTAGCGGGCGCGTAATCGAGGCCGCGATCGAGGTGCACAAGGCATTAGGCCCGGGCTTTCTCGAATCATTCTACGAGGAGGCCCTCTGCATCGAACTCACACATCGCGGCATTCGGTTCGAGCGCCAAAAGGCGGTTCCGATCACGTACCGAGGTGTGCAGATCGGTGAGCATCGTGTCGACCTGCTGGTGGAGGGCGTTCTCCTGCTCGAGCTCAAGGCGGTGGCGACCATCGACGATGTCTTCTTCGCCATCGGCCGCTCCTACCTGAAGGCACTCGGCCTGCGCGATGGTCTGATTCTCAACTTTGCGGCCATGCCTTTGGAAATCCGCCGCATCGGCCCCGGCCATACCCCGGCTTCTTGATTTCCTGTTTTCCGCATTGCTCGTTCCGGGATCGGAGTCCCTCCGTTTCCTGATTCCCTGATTTCCACATTCCCTCATCCGAATAGTTCGCCTTCTTTCCTCATTCGATGTTCGGCCTTTTCAAGAAATTCAAAGACGGGCTCACCAAGACGGCGCAGAGGCTCGTCGCCAGTGTCGGCGGGCTGTTCGGCCAGAAGCCCATCGACGCCGCCACCCTCGACCAGCTCGAGGAGGCGCTCTACGGCGCCGACTTCGGCGTCGAGACCACTGCCGAGATCCTGGACGAGATCCGCGCCGCGTATAAGAAGGACAAGAACCTCCACGGCAAGGAGGCTGCCGCCATCGGCGCCGCCGTCCTGCGCCGCGTGCTCGCCGGCTCCGAGGGCGTGCTCGGCCCGGTGGGCGACAAACCCACCGTCATCGCCCTCATCGGCGTGAACGGCTCGGGCAAGACCACCACCTGCGCGAAACTCGCCTGGCGGCTCAAGCAGGACGCCGCGAGCGTCACCGTCGGTGCCTGCGACACCTTCCGCGCCGCCGCCAACGAGCAGCTCCGCACCTGGTGCGACCGGCTTGAGCTCGAGCTCGTCGCGAGCCAGCACGGAGCCGACTCCGCCGCGGTCGCTTTCGACGCCATGGCCGCCGCCAAGGCGCGCGGCCGCAACTACGTGCTTCTGGATACAGCCGGCCGGCTTCACACGAAGTCGAACCTCATGGACGAACTGGCGAAGGTCCGCCGTGTCCTCCAGAAGCACGATCCGTCCGCCCCGCACCATAGCTGGCTCGTGATCGACGGCTCCCACGGCGCCAACGCCCTCGAGCAGGCCAAGGAGTTCCACCGCGCGTTCGGCCTCACCGGCCTGGTCGTCACCAAGCTCGACGGCACCGCCCGCGGCGGTGCGCTGGTCGGCATCTACCGCCAGCTCAAGCTGCCGGTCTATTTCCTCGGCTTCGGCGAGCAGCCCGAGGACCTCCAGCCCTATTCGGTCGACAACTACGTGAAGGCCGTTTTCGGCCTCGAGAGCTGAGGCGGCGCCCCCGGCCGGTCCCGCCGCCCCGCGGCCACCGGCGTACCACGGTTGAACCGCCCCGTTGCCGCGATGAAGACGATCGCTTCGTTCAACAACCCCATCGAGGCGGAGATGGCGTGCGCGTTTCTCCGCGACGAGGGTTTCGCCGCGGACCTCACGAATCTCGCGGCACAGGCGGCGGTGCTCGGCGCCTTCAACCCGCTTTCGACCCTCGAGCTCAAGGTGCCAGTTGCGGAGGTCGACGAGGCGGTGCGCTGCCTGCGCGCCTGGAGAACGGCGCCGGTCGCCGCCGTCTCTCATGAAGAGAATCCTGCCGCTGCGCCTGCGGAACCCGAACGCCGCGCCGCGCCGCGCTACATCGGCTACGATGCCACCGACTGGAACGCGCGCGAGCGCCGGGTCGAGCGCGCCTACCGCTGCACGATCCTCGGACCGCTGATCCCCGGTCCCTTCGTCACCTGGTATGGGATGTACTGCCTGGTGCTGGCGTGGGGTGGTGCGGAGCCGTTGCGTTTCGACCTTCGCCGGAAGCTGCGGATTGCCACGGTGGTCGGTTCGCTTCTCACCGTCGCTTGGTTGGTGCTCGGGGCGGTGGTGCTCGCGCGGTGGTGAGGCGCGTTGCGGCCCGCCCCGTCTTCCGCCTCGCGTTCGGCCCGCGGCTGGGCTCAATCGGCGCCCTTGAAGCCCGAGCCCGAATTTCCCGACGAGTTCTCCGTTGAAGCCGAAGCCGCCGCGCGCCGCGGCGGGCGTTTTGCGCCCCAGCCGCCGCCCGCCCCGATCGACCGCTCGCAGTGGCAGACGCCGTGGGTGCAGCTGAAGTTCTTCACGTTCCAGCCGCAGATCTACCCGAAGATGATCCGCGCGAATTCGCCCGACGCGCGCGCCGGCGACCTCGTGCACGTCTACGACAAGCTCGGCAAACGGCTCGGCGTCGGTCTCTGGAACAAGAAGGCCAACGTGCCGCTGCGCATCGTGCGCTTCAGCGCCGAACCGGTGGGCGAGGAGTACTTCGCGGAGGCGATCCGCCGCGCCGTGGCCCTGCGCCGCGAGATGCTCAAGCTCGATGCCGTCACGAACACCTACCGCGTGATCAACTCCGACGGCGACGGCCTGAGCGGCCTCACCATCGACCGGCACGGCGACACGCTGTTCATCGACGTCTACTCGCTCGGCCTCCTCCAGCGCCTGCCGAAATGGATCCCGCTGCTTCACGAAGCCGTGGGCACCAAGCACCACATCGTGCAGGTCGACGACGAGGTCGCGCATTGGGAAGGCATCCGCCCGGTGATGCTCGATCCGCTCGTCGACGAGGACGCCCCGCGGCGCGTGAAGGTGCGCGAGCACGGCGTGACGTTCGAGGTCGACTTCGAGGAGGGACACAAGACCGGGTTCTTCTGCGACCAGCGGGACAACCGCCGCCGCTTCGCCGAGTTCACGAAGGGCGCGCGCGTGCTCGACCTCTGCTGTTACACCGGCGGCTTCGCCATCGCGGCCAAGGTCCACGGCGGCGCCGAGGAGGTGACCGGCGTCGACCTCGACGAGACCGCGATCGAACAGGCCAAGCGCAACGCGAACCTCAACAACGCCCGCATCAAGTGGGTGCACGCCGACACGTTCTCCTATGCCCGCCAGATGCAGAAGAACGGCGAGCAATGGGACGCCGTGGTGCTCGACCCGCCGAAGTTCGTGCTCAGCCGCGATCTCGAGGACGACGACGGACCGCTCGCCGGTCGCCGCCGGTATGAGGACATCAACCACCTCGGCCTCGGCCTGGTGAAGCCCGGCGGGCTGTTCGTGACGTGCTCCTGCTCCGGCCTCGTGACGCTCGACCAGTTCGAGGAGTACGTGATCAAGGCCGCGCACCGCCACAACCGCCGTCTCCAGATTTTCGACCGAACCGGCCCCGGCGCCGACCACCCGGTGTATTCGAATTGCCTTGAGAGCCGTTACCTGAAGGTCCTCTGGGCCAAGGTGGTCTGAGCGCCCGAGCCTGCAACGGCCGGCACCGGGGCGAGGGCCGAAGCGGCCGCCGCCCGCGGCGAGCGCTCACTGGGTGAAGAGGAAGTTGCGGAACTGCCACGGGTCCTCGTGGTCGGGTTGCGCGGCCGGGTTCTCGGCGAAGTGCACCCGATGCCGTTGCAGCGGCGTCCACTCGGAGCGCGCGGAGACCACGCGGCCGAGATAGGGTCGGGCATCGCGCAGGATCTCCTCGTGCGGCAGATCCTCGGGGAAACAGAAGCCGCGCCGCGGATTGCGCTCGGCCCAGAGGACCGCGGCGAGCACGCCGGCGGCGACCTGCACCGCGGTGGCGTTCACGTGCGGCACGCAGCGCCGGGCCTGCGCGATCGAGAGGATGCTGCCGGTCCACCACGATTTGAACGGATGGCCCATGAGCAGCGCACCGAAGAGGTCGGTGCCGGTGGTGATCTCGTCGGCGAGGATCCGCTGGCGCGGGTGCATCTCGTACTCGCGGCACCGCAGCTCGTGGAGCGAGATCATCGAGTCGTTGCAAGGCAGATACGCATAATGGACGGTGGGCCGGTAGACCGGCACGCCGTCGCGGCGCACGGTGAGGGCGTGGGAGATGCCGAACGATTCCCCGTGGGTGACGACCATGCCGACGATGTCCTGCCCGGGCACCCAGGAGCGCACGAACGTGTTGAGCCCCATCCGCGGGAGGATGACCTGGTTGCGCGGGCCCGGCTCGGGCACGATCGCGTGCGGGGGCAGCTCCCGTTCGTGCGTGCCCCAGCCGAGTTCGCTGGGCGAGATCGACTCGTCCCACATCCCCTGGATGGCCCACGTGCCGACGAACTCGTCGGTGGGCTTCGGGGTGGCGGCCCGCTGGGTGTCCCACTCGCTGCAGTGGATGACCCGCACCTCGAGCGCCTGGGCGAGCGGGGCGAACTGCCGCCGGCGCAGCGCGTCCTGCACCTCGCGGCGCCGGGGACCGGAGACGCGGTCCTCCTTCAACGCGGCCCGCGCGATCTCGATCAGGCCGCGTTTCACGAAATGGGAGACCAGCCCGGGGTTGGCCCCGTGGTCGATGATGGCGGTGGGGCCGTTGCGCCAGCCCTTCACCAGCTCGAGCAGGCGCACGTAGCGGGAGTATAGAGACTTCTGGTACAGCGACTGCGCCTGCATCTCATCCTGGGGATCCCAGGACTCCACGGAGGCGTTGACGTAGCGCACCCCGTGGTGATGGGCCCATTGGAGGATCTCGAAACAGTCGATGCTCCAGGCGAGGTCGATGATCAGACCGCCTTCGCCCACATGGGTGGAGAGCAGGCGCGCGAGGTTGGAGGGCACCACGCGTTCGCGCACGAAGCACAGTCCGCGGCGAATCCACGGCTTGAGCACGCGGCGGCGGTCGGCGAAGTCGATGACCGTGATCTCGGCCGGCCGGAGCCCGAGGCGCTGCACGAGCAGCGGCAGGAGGGCCTGGGCGACGATGCCGAACCCGGTGATCAGGACGCGTCGCTGGGCGGACTTCACGGCCGCACCCCCTCCGAGAGGGCGGCGCCGTGCAGCAGGCGGGTGAGGAACGCATCAGCGGGCTCCCCGCCGGTCGGGGCCTCGCCGGGCACGACGCTTTCGATCCGCAGGCGGCGGGCGCCCCCGGGCGTGGGCCACGAGACCTCGTCGCCCTCGCGGTAGCCGAGCAGCGCGGTGCCGATGGGCGAGAGCACGGAGAGGCGGCGCTGCTCGGAGTCCGCATGCTGGGGCAGCGTGAGGGTGTACTCCTCGCTCTCGCCGGAATCGAGGTCGAGGAAGCGGACGCGCGAGTTCATGGCGACGATGTCGCGCGGGAACTGCTCGCGGGGGAGCACGGTGGCCTGGGCGAGCTCGTCGCGCAGGAGCGCGCGACCCTCGGCGCGTGGCTGGCGGGCGGCGAGCAGTTGCAGTTGCTGGTAATCGTCTTGGCGGAGGTGGATCATGATGCTGGGGAGTTGGAGGTGGAGAAGGCGTAGCCGTTGGCGGGAGGAAGCGCGGGCTCCGCGACGAGCGCGGCGCCCGGACGAAGCGAATGCGTGGAGGCGAAGCCGAAGCGTTCGGGCCGGGAGACCCGGAGGACTTCGTCGAAGGCGAGCTCGAGGTCGCCGGTGGTGCGGATCGTCTCGAGCGCGCCGGGCATGTCCGCCGGGACGAGCGCGGCGCTCACGGCGGGATCGGCGAGCGTCCAGGCGAGCGCCACGCGCTGCGGGGGCTGCCCGCGTTCGCGGGCGATCCGCAGGAGTTCGGTGGAGGTCGCGTCGTTCACCGGGATGGGCCGGGCCGGCGCGGCGGAGGCCGGACCGGTGTCGCCGGCGGTCAGGAACGGCGGTCGTACCACGAGCCCGAGGGACTGTTCCCGGGCGAGCTCGAGGCACTCGCGCCAGGACCCGAGATCGTGGGCGAAGGGCACCTCGATCTGCGCCGCCGCGAGCCGGCTCAACTGCCGGCGCGTGGCGTGGCCGTTCCACTCCATCGTGCGCCACGCGGGGAACGCGCAGCACCCGAGGTGACGGAACAGCCCGGCGCGCGCCAACGACTCCACGGCGACGAGCGTCTCGTCCACCGGCAGCGACTCGGTCCACCGCAGCAGCAGCAGGTCGAGGTGGGGAGACTGCAGCCGTTGGAGGACCCGCTCGCAATGTTCGCGGATGGCGGCGGCGATCCGGAAGTAGCTCCAGCCCGCATGTGGGGCGGGAAGCTGCAGGCACGAGGTGAGCACAAGGTCGCCACGGAGGATGCCGCGTTCACGCGACCAACGGCCGACGATCGACTCGGCGACGCCGGCTGCGGCCGGATCGATGGCGTCGAGGGCGGAGTGGGCGTTGAACTGGATGAAGTTTCCGCCGGCTTGGCGGAAACCATCGAGCAGACTGAAGGCGGCTTCGGCGTCGAGGCTCCAGCCGAAGCCGTTGGTGTCGAGGCAGAGCTCCGAGACCTGGAGGTCGGTGCGTCCGAGTTTGCGTTTTCGCATGGTGGTGCGGTTCGGAGTTGAGGTTCAGGCGGCGCAACGTTCCTCGCGCGCCGGGCGGGCGGTCGCCCACGAGACGGTCTCGACATCCGAGCCCAGGGGGCCCTCGGTCACGCGCGAAGCCGTGCCGCGGATCGGGTCGATCAGGATGTGGTTGGGAATCCGGCTGCTGCGGGAGCAGCCCGGATTGAGGTGGACGGTGCCGTCGACCTCGCCGATCCACGCGGTGGGCTGATGGACGTGGCCGGAGAGCACGAGCCGCGGGCGGAGGATGGCGACGCTGCGGGCGAGGGCTTCGTCGCCGGCATCGAAACCGCGGACGGTGAGCGCGACCGGGCTACCGGCGGGTGGCAGGTGCGCCACCCAGATGTCGGCCGGTTCGGCGGGCAGGTCGCGGTAGCCGATCACATGGACCCGGTGTTCGCCGAGCCGGGCGGTGTTCTCGTCCGTCCACAGACGGGGACCGGAGATGCCGCGCAGCCAGAACGCAGGGCGCCGGGGCTGGCCGGGCGGCATGAACTCCAGATCGTGGTTGCCGCTGCAGACGCAGACCGGCCGGTTGAGCAGCCGCAGCCACTCGGCGACGAGCGAGGCCTGTTGCCGGTAGGGGATGGGGCGGGTCTGGTCGAGCAGGTCCCCGGTGATGCAGAGCAGGTCGTGGGCGGGGGCGGACTCGTGCAACCAGGCGAACCAGCGCTCGGTGAAGTGGAGATCGGTGACGTGAAGGATGGTCATGGTGTTGCTCCTTTCGGGGTGGTTGGGGAACACGGGTGTTCCGCGAGGGAGGCAGGCAGGACACGACACGCCGGAGGCCGGCGCGGACGGAGGGGGGCGGAGGGCACGCCCCGCGAAGCCGGGCGGGCGGAGATCAGCCGGGCTCGGTGCCGCGGGGGCGCCGCCGGCCGAGGAAATCCGGAAGCTGGTGACGAAGAGCGTTCACGACCGGGCTCCTCCGGCGAAGGCGGGCAGCAGCGGGGCTCGCGGGGCGGGCGCCGCCACGGGCTGCCGGGCGCCGCCGGCGGGCGCCCAGTGCTCGCGC
>JAEZSJ010000031.1 GCA_023443985.1 Verrucomicrobiota bacterium
ATTACGCCCTGCTCGCCGGCACGGTCGCGTTGTTCGCGCTCCTGGCGCTGGCCATGTGGGTCACGCGGAAGATCGACTGGTACGGCGGCAAGGTCGGCTGAGCGGCGACCGCCGGACATAACCAGGCCGAGGGCGCGGCGCCGTGGGAGGTGCACTGCGGCGCCGGGCTTGCGCGGGTGGCCGATTTCCAGTAGCTCCGCGTGCAACTGAAAGCCGGAACCCGTCTCTGCTCCTCGAATCTCAGCATCATGCACCTGCGCTCTCTCGTCACTCTTGTCGCCGCTCTCGTCGCCATCCCGCTGGCGGTCCACGCCGACGAACGCAAGAAGCTCGTCACCCAGCTGGAGAGCTGCGAGGCGATCTTCCAGGAATTCCAGGCCGACCCGACCACCGCGATTCCGGCGGAGGTGCTCCGCAGCGCGAAGGCGCTCGTGATCGTGAACGAGTTCCAGGCCGGGTTCCTCATCGGCGGCAAGGGCGGCTATGGTGTCGCCATGGTCCGCCGCACGGACGGCAGCTGGAGCGTGCCGACGTTCCTCGATGCCGGCGAGGCCAGCCTCGGCTTCCAGCTCGGGGCGAAGTCGGTCAACACCATCTACGTGATCAACGACGAGGTCGGCGCCCGCCTGCTCTATCGCGCCCGCTTCAATTTCGGGGCCGACGCCGCAGCCGTCGCCGGTCCGCGGGCGGCGAACATCCAGGAGGCCACCCAGATCATCAAGGCGCCCGTGTACGTCTATCAGAAGAACAGCGGGCTTTTCGCCGGTGCGAAGGTGAAGACCGGCTGGCTCGCGGCCGACAACAACGCCAACCGTATCTACTACCAGTCCGAGCGCACCATGCCGGAGCTGCTCTGGGCCGACTGGGTCACGCCGCCGGACGAGGCGCGGAACCTGATGACCGACGTCCGCAACGCCACGGGCAACTGACCGGCGACGCATTTCCTTTCCGCTTTCGAAGGCGAGCCGCACCCGGCTCGCCTTCTTCGTTTCTGCAAGCGAGCGGATCGCCCGAGGGCGGGGCGGCGGGCCGCCGCAGGTCCAGGTGGGGAGACCCCGTGCAGTTAAGGGGTTGTCGCCACTTCGGCGGCGCCCCACAGTGCGGCCTCCCGAGATGACGATCTGCGACATCGCCCAGTTCCACAGCCCGCTCGGCGGCGGTGTGAAACGTTACCTGCACGACAAGCGCATTCGTCTCGAGGCGCGGCCGGGCTGCCGGCACGTGCTGATCATCCCGTCGTACCGCAACCACGTGACCGCCGGTGCCGGACACGCGGTCTACGAGATCGAATCGCGCCGCCTGCCGGGCTCGAAGAGCTACCGGATGCTGCTCGACAAGCCGCGCATCATGGAGGCTGTGCGGCGGGAGCGCCCGGACCTGATCGAGATCGGCGACCCCTACCGGACCGCGTGGATCGGCCTCGAGGCCGGCCAACAACTCGGCATTCCGGTGGTCGCGTTCTACCATTCCGATTTCCCCCGCGCCCTCGATCGCACGATCGTGCGCTTCTCGGGGAAACTCATCGCCCGCGGGCTTTCCTCGCCGATCCGTCGCTACATCCGCCGGCTCTACAACCGGATGAATGCGACGATCGTCGCCAGCGACCACCTCGTGGACACGCTGCGGCGCAGCGGCATCCAGCGCATCGAGCACATCCCGCTGGGCACGGACACCGGTCTCTTCCGCCCCCGCGATTCGCGGGCCCGCGTCCGGACGGAGTTCGGCGTGCCCGACGACGCCCGGCTGTTGCTCTTCGTCGGCCGGCTCGCCCGCGAGAAGGGCATCAAGAACCTCATCGGCGCGCTCGATCACTTTTCGCCCGAGGCGCCGCGGGTCCATCTCGCCCTCGTGGGCGATGGCGAACTCGACGGCTGGGTGCACCTCGAGGCGAACCGCCGCCCGAACCTGACCTGGCTGCCGTACTGCGAGTCCGCCGAGCGACTGGCCGATCTCTACAGCGCGGCCGACCTCTTCGTGCACGCCGGCCGCTGGGAGACCTTCGGCATCGTCTCGCTCGAAGCGCAGGCGTGTGGCACGCCGGTGCTCGCGGTGCGCGGCGGCGGTCTGGAGGAAAGCCTGTCGTGCGAGCGACTGCCGCTGTTGGCTCCAGACGGGACGGCGGGCTCCTTGGCCGGCGCGATCGAGGCGGCGCTCGCCGGACCGCCTCTCTCACCCGCGGCCCGCCTCGCCCGACACCGTTCGCTCGCCAGCCGTTTCTCGATCGACCGGACCTTCGAGCAGATCTTCGCGCTCTACGAGCGGCTCATCGACCAGAACCGGCGTGGCGCGGCCGCCTTGGCTCCGGTCGGGAGCCCCGCCCGGGCGCACTAGGCCCGCCGCGTCGCCACGGCAGGGGCACAACGACGCGGAGGTGGTTTCGGACTTTCGCTGTGGCGGGTTCGCTCCCAGCCTTGCGCGCTCCGTCCTTCGTTTCTCCCGATCCTGTCGATCGTCCGCTCATCCGATGCCTTCCTGCCGAGTCCGCCCGTACACGCCCGCCGACCGCGCGGCCGTCCGCCGCATCTGCGCCGACACCGGCTGCATGGGCAATCCGATCGATCCGGTCTTCTGCGACCGCGATGTCTTCGCCGACTACCTCACCCGCTACTACACCGACTGGGAGTACGACTATTCGCTCATCGCCGAGGACGACCAGACGGGCGAAGTGGTGGGCTATCTGCTCGGCTGCCGGCGCTACCGGTACAACGCCTGGATCAGCGCGCTGCTGCTCGCGTTCGTGATTGTGCCGAAGGGCCTGTGGCGCATCGCGACGTTCCGCTACAACCGCGCCAGTCTGAAGTTTCTCTGGTGGATCCTCACCCGCGCAGGAAAGGAGACGCCGGTGGCGCCCGGGCGCATGGCCCATTTCCACATCAACCTGCTGCCGCCGTACCGCAACGGACAGGCCACGCGTATCCTGATCTTTCCGTACGTGAAGGCGCTCGCCGCGCGCGGCGATGTGCGCGGCGTGTTCGGGCAGATGCAGGTGCGCGACGACACGCGCACCGCGCGCATGTTCGAGCGGTACGGGTTCACGATCCTCGAGCGGCGCCGCATCTCGAAATGGGACCACCTCACCGCCGAACCGGTGTACCTCGCCACGGCGTGCATGGACTTCACGAAGTACGACCCGAACACGGGGCGCGTGTGAGACGCGATGAGCGCCGACCGCAAGCTGATCGTCTCCTTCCATGATCTGCACCCGGGCTCACGGGCGCAGTGCGAGCGGTTTCTCGCGCTCTGCCGTGAGCTGGGGGTGACGCGGACAACACTGCTGGTCGTACCGCGCTGGCACGGTGCTCCGCCCTGCGACGAGGACCGCGAGTTCGTCGCCTGGCTGCAGGCGCGCGCCACGGAGGGGCACGAGATCAACCTCCACGCGTACCTGCACGAGGCGGCCGCCGTGACGGGCAACGCCGTGCAACGCGCGATGGGTCGCCACTACACGGCCGGCGAGGGCGAGTTCTACCAGATCGGCCGCGCTGAGGCGGAGCGGCGCCTGCGCGAGGGGTTGCGCATCGTGCGCGACGGCTGCGGGGTGCCGGTGTGGGGGTTCACCGCGCCGGCGTGGCTGTTGAGCGAACCCGCCCGCGAGGCGCTGCGCGCGCTCGGGTTTCACTACACCACGCGCTGGGGCAAGGTGGAGCTGCTGCGGCCCTCCGCCACGGTCGACGCCCCGGTGCTGGTCTGGAGCGTACGTGCGGCGTGGCGACGCATCTGCTCGCGCGGCTGGGTGCGGCTGTGGGGCGCGTGGAGACGCGCTGCGCCGGTGCTGCGCGTGGCGGTGCATCCGGTGGACTTCTCGCATCCGGCGATCGAAGCCTCGGTGCGCGCGGCGATCGCGCGCAACCTGCGCGGTCGTGAGGCGGCGAGATACCGCGATCTGCTGCCGGACGGCACGCAGCCGCTGGGAGGTGGTGCGTGAACCAGCCGCGAGTAGGTCCGGTCGCCGACCGGAGTTGTCGGGCGCTGTCCGGGAGGTTGGCTCGAGCGGCGGGCGACCGGTCGGAACCCGGTCCCAGGGGGAGTGGCACGGCGCGGGCTGAACCGCCGCGCCAAGTTGCATGAAGCCGCCCGTCCACATCGAGCCGAAGCGCATGCTGCGCTGGGTGCTGCAGGGGGCGGCGCTGGCGGGTGTGGCCACCGTGGCCGTGTTCCTGTTCACCGTGCGCGCGGAGACCTGGGAGCATCTGAGCGACTTCAACCCGCTGTGGCTGCCGTTCCTGGTGGGCCTGGTGCTGGTCGCCTGGCTGTGCAACGGGGCGCGGGTGTGGGTGTTCTGCCGCGCGCTCGGGCACCGGCTGCGCTTCCGCACGGCGCTGCAGGTGTCGTTGTCTCAGGAATTTGGTGTCGCAGCGACGCCGGCGGGGATCGGGGGCGCGGTGATCCGGCTGTCGCTGCTCAAGCGGGCCGGCGTGCCGGTGGCGCACAGCGGCTCGATGCTGGCGTCGGACGCGGCGCTCGACCTCCTCTTCTTCGCGCTGCTGGCGCCGTTCGCCGCGTGGGTGATGCTGCACGACGCGCTCTTCGCGCGGCTGCTGGCGCGGTTCGACGGCCGCCTCATCCTGCCGACCGTGCTCGGCCTGGTCGGCGGCGCGGCGGCGGTGGTGCTGCTGTTGCGCAGCGCCTGGTTCCACCGGCTGGTGGAGCGGCTGGCGGGGGCGACCCGTTTCGGACGGCGGAAACGGTTGCCGGCCCGCCATCGGTTCCTCCGGCGCGCGACGGCCCGCACCCTGCGGCGCATGCGCGAGGCGCTGGCGCTGCTGTGGGTCCGGCGGAAGAGCGCGCTGGTGTTCAACTTCCTGCTGGCCGCGGTGCAATGGACCTGCCGCTACAGCCTGCTCCCGCTGATCCTGTGGGCGGTGCACGCCCCCGTGAACCCCGTGCCGCTGTTCCTCGCGCAGGGCCTGCTCTTCATGCTGTCGATGGCGGTCGTGGTGCCCGGCGGCGGCGGGGCGGTGGAGGTGCTGGCGGCGCTGATCCTGCCGGCGTTCGTGCCGGTGGCGCTGGTGGGCGCTGTCGTGCTGTTGTGGCGACTGACGACGTTCTATCTCTACCTGCTCGGGGGCGGCACGGCGTTCTTCCTGGCGGTGCGGCAGCGCCGGATCGCGGACCCCGGGGAATAGGCGGCTGCGGCGGCGGGGCGTTCAGGTCGGTCGTGATTCAAGGCCCACGGGCCGAGGCGCCCGACGGACGGCCAAGGGGTGAGACAGGGTGGACGCGGACGCGCGGGCAGCGTTCACCGCCACCGGGGTGGCCGTGCCGCGGGCGCCTTCCACCAGGCCGATGAGTCCGGCGACGGCGCGGCGGAGGTCCTCCGCCTGGGAGTTGAGCTCGCGGGCGGCGCTGGCGCTCTCCTCGGCGGTGGCGGCGTTGCCCTGGGTGAGCTTGTCCATGTCGGCGACGGCATGGTTGAGCTGGGTGACGCTGTTGGCCTGTTCCTGGGATGCGGTGGTGATCGCTTCGACGAGCTGGGCGATGCGGTGGGCGATCTGCTGGTTGGCGCCGATCGCGGTGCTGACCTGGGCGTTGAGCTCGGCCGTCTCGGTGATGCGGGCGTTGGCGCGCTCGATCATCTCGGCGGTTTCGCGCGAGGCTTGGGCGCTGCGTTGGGCGAGGGCGCGGACCTCCTCGGCGACGACCGCGAAACCCGCGCCGGACTCGCCGGCGCGGGCGGCTTCGACGGCGGCGTTGAGGGCGAGGATGTTGGTCTGGAAGGCGATCTCGTCGATGGTCTTCACGATCTTGGCCGTGGCCTTGGCGGCTTCGACCGCGGCCGCGATGGCGGTGACCATGTGGTCGTTGCAGGTCTTGATCTCCTGGAGGTTTTGGGCGGCGTCCTCCTTGAGGGCGCGGTCGGCGTTGCGCGCATCCTCGGCGTTGCGGGTCGTCATGGTCGCGAGTTCCTCGAGGGAGGCGCTGGTCTCCTGCAGGGCGGCGGCCTGCTGCGAGGCGCCGGTGGCGAGCACGCCGCTGGCGGAGGAGACCTGCTGGGCGGCGTCCGCGGTTTGCTCGGAGTTGGCGGTCAGCTGTTCGGCGACCGTACTGAGGGGCTTGGCGATGGTGCGGGCGGTGAGATACGAGATGCCGATGCCGACGAGCAGGGCGGCGGCCCCGAGGCTGACGAGACCGAAGGTCATGCGGCGGACGGGTGCGGTGAGCTCGGCGGTGGGCACGGTGATCGCCACGCCCCAGCCGAGGGCCGCGCTGTTGCGAAACACGAGGACCCTGCTGACGCCGTCCGTCCGGTACGCGATCCTCCCCTCCTGGCGACCGAGGATCTCGCGGCCCCAGTCGAACTCGGAGATCCTGGTCTTCACGATGAGATCGGTCTGGGGGTGTGCGAGCATCAGGCCGTTGCGGTCGAACATGAAGGCGTAGCCGGTCTCGAGCACCTCGATGGTGTTGATTTCCCGGTGGCTGAAGGCCTTCAGATCGACGGCGGCGTAGACGATGCCGCGGGCTTTGGCGCCATCCATCACGGGCGCCGCGACGATGACGATCGGCGTGCCGCTGCGTTGGCTCAGGAGAACATCGGAGACGGCGAGCTGACCGGCGATGGCCTGTTTGAAATAGGCGCGGGTGCCGCTGCTGATCTTCCCGACGGTGGCAGGGTCGGACCCGGCGATCGCCATCCCGGTGGCATCGGTGAGAGTGATTCCTTCCATGTACCCGAGCAGGTCCTTGGCTCGGGCGTAGTCCGCCGAGAGCTTGGCGAGCGCCTTCTCGGACCCGGCGATGGCGGCGCGGGCGTCGGCGTCGCCGGCCCATTGCTGAACGAGGATGGTCTGGGTGTGGATCCAATTCTCCATCGATGCGACGGTCGAGGCGGTGATGTCCTGCAGTTGCGTGTCGTAGGTCGACAGGAGCGAGTTGCGGCTCATCCGGTACGCCGAGAATGCGGTTGCGACGGTGATGGCGGTGACGAGGAGCGCGGTGGGGACGATGATGCGGAGCTCGAGATTCCAGCGCATGGTTTGTAGCTGTGGGGTGCCGACAACGGGGC
>JAEZSJ010000060.1 GCA_023443985.1 Verrucomicrobiota bacterium
GGGCAACGGCGGGCGTGCGCGACCGGGCGTGCCGCCGCCGCGCGGGCGGCGGGGTCGGCGAAGGCTCCGGTTGACACCGCCGCACCGGGTTCGCGAGATGACGGGCGCCGCGGTGCCGCCCGCCCGTCGCAATTGTTGGTCCGGGCCCTTAGCTCAATGGTTAGAGCAGGGGACTCATAATCCCTTGGTTCCGGGTTCGAGCCCCGGAGGGCCCACCACGGTGCGACAGAGCGCGGCGCGGGCGCCTCCCTCCCACATGAAAACATTGCTCGGTCTCGCCTTGGTGTGCGTCGGCATCTGGCTGTTCCACGACGGCTGGGCGATGCGTGATTCATTGAAGGGGAAGACGCAGAGCACGCTTGCCGGTCTGGCGCGTCGGATCGACGGCGAGACGCGCGTCCCGGAGCACTCGTGGTACATGATCGCCGGCGGCGTGGGCGTGCTCGCCGGGATAGGCCTGATCTACAGCGGGCGGAAACGGTGAACGGCGGCGGTCGGGCCTCAGGTCCGACCTGCGGCGGATCTTGTGGCACCGTTCGCGAGAACGGCGAACGGCCGATCTCCCGCAACGCGCGGCGGGAAGCGGCTCTTCCGGGAAACAGCATCTGTTTCTTCCCGCTCCAGGCGGCGCCGGCCCACGGATGGCTGTTCTCGTGAACAGCTCCACGGGCGGGATGTGCCGCGATCACGGGTCGCGAGCTCCACCGCGGGCGCCGGGCTGGCACCTTGCGTGCTGGATGAGGCCGCGGCTTGCCCGCGCTGGACTAAACCGGGACCGCTACCTATGAGGTTCGCGCCCCGCCAACCCGAGTCGCCCTGCTCGCATGAAACACCTCTTTGCCCGGAAAAGCATCGAACAACTGCATCGCGAAGCCGAGGGAGAGAACCGCCTGCGCCGCGCGCTCGGCCCGGTGCAGCTCACCAGCCTCGGCATCGGCTGCATCATCGGCGCGGGCATCTTCGTTGTCACCGGCCAGGCGGCGCACGACAAGGCCGGGCCGGCGATCATGCTCTCGTTCGTCGTCGCCGGACTCGCCTGCGTGTTTGCGGCGCTCTGCTACGCGGAGTTCGCCTCGATGGTGCCGGTGGCGGGCTCGGCCTACACCTACGCGTACGCCACGCTCGGCGAGCTGGCCGCCTGGATCATCGGCTGGGATTTGATTCTCGAATACACGATCGCCTCGTCGGCCGTGGCGCACGGGTGGTCGCAGTATTTCCAGGAGTTCTTGAGCACGTTCCTCCCGCGGCTGCCGAAGGCGTTGTCGACGACCCCGTTCGACTACGACCCCGGGGCGGGGCGTTTCGTGGCGACGGGCGGCGTGATCGACCTGCCGGCGGTGCTGATCGTGGCGGTGCTCACCTGGGTGCTGATCCGCGGCATCAAGGAGAGCGCGCGCTTCAACACCGTGATGGTCGTGATCAAGCTCGCGGTCGTGCTCTTCGTCATCGGGGTCGGCGCGTTCTTCGTGGATCCGGCGAACTGGCGACCCTTCGCGCCCTTCGGTTTCACGGGCCTGAGCCTTTTCGGGCACACGGTCTTCGGCCAGACCGGCGCCGGCGGCGAACCGCTCGGCATGCTCGCGGGCGCGGCGATCATCTTCTTCGCGTACATCGGCTTCGACTCCGTCTCCACGCACGCCGAGGAGGCGAAGAACCCCAAGCGCGACATCCCGATCGGGATCATCGCGTCGCTGATCGTCTGCACGGCGCTCTACCTCGCGGTCGCCGCGGTGCTCACCGGCATGGTCCCGTACCACGAGATCAACATCGAGGCGCCGGTGGCCGACGCGTTCCGCCGGGTGGGGCTGCCCTGGGCGCACCTGATCATCTCGATCGGCGCGGCGGTGGGGATTACGTCGGTGCTGCTCGTGCTCATGCTCAGCCAGCCGCGCGTGATGCTCGCGATGGCGCGCGACGGGCTCGTGCCGGAGCGGATCTTCGGCGCGGTGCACCCGCGGTTTCGCACGCCGTGGATCTCGCAGGCGGTGATGGGCGTGTGTGTGGCGGCGTTTGCCGGTTTCCTGCCGCTGCGCATCCTGGCCGAGCTGGTGAACATCGGCACGCTGCTGGCGTTCTTCGTCGTCTGTGTGTCCGTGCTCGTGCTACGCCGCACGCACCCGCACGCACACCGGCCGTTCCGGGTGCCGTTCTCGCCGGTGCTGCCCTTGCTCGGTGCGGCGACCTCGGCGCTGCTGATGTTCTCGTTGCCGAAGGAGAACTGGTGGCGGCTGCTCGTGTGGCTGGCGCTCGGCGGCGCGATCTACGTGTTCCACGGCCGCAAGCACAGCGCGCTGCGCAACGCCACCACCCAGCCGGCGCTGCCGGGGGAGGAGTGAAGGAGGAGAGGACAAGTCGTATAGGACCAAGGGGACCCATACGACCTGTGGGATCGATTGCTCAGGCCAGGGGCAGACTGCCCTGTGCGCCGGGGGCGGTGGCGATTGCCTGCAGGCCGATGGCTTCCCAGCCCTTCAGCGTGAGCACGCGGCCCTGCGCGGTGCGCTGGAGGTAGCCTTCCTGGATGAGGTACGGCTCGTGCACCTCCTCGAGCGTCTCGGCCTCCTCGCCCACGGCGACGGCGACCGTGCCCAGGCCGACCGGGCCGCCGCGATACGACTCCGCCATGAGGCGGAGGATACGCTTGTCCATCTCGTCGAGCCCGCGCACATCGATCTCCAGCAGCTCGAGCGCGGCGGCGGCGACGGGCTGCGTGATCCTGCCCTTCGCCTTCTCCTGCGCGTAGTCGCGCACGAAGTTGACGAGGTTGTTCACGATGCGCGGCGTGCCGCGGGAACGCGCGGCGATCTCCTGCGCGCCGCCGTCGTCGATCGGCACGTCGAGCAGCTTGCAGGTGCGGCGGACGATCGTGAGCAGGTCGTCGCGGCCGTAGAAATCGAGGCGGGTGTTGAGCGTGAAACGGCTGCGCAACGGCGCGGTGAGCAGACCGGCGCGCGTGGTGGCGCCCACGAGGGTGAAGCGCGGGAGCGAGAGGCGGACGCTGCGGGCGTTGGGCCCCTGGTCGATCATGATGTCGAGGCGGAAGTCCTCCATCGCGCTGTAGAGGTACTCCTCGACGGTCTTCGGGATGCGGTGGATCTCGTCGATGAAGAGCAGGTCGCCCT
>JAEZSJ010000092.1 GCA_023443985.1 Verrucomicrobiota bacterium
GCGCCGTGTCGTGCTCCACGGCGCCATCAGGCCCTGGCCGGCCGCCGAGCGCGCGGGCCGGCCGCCGCAGCTCGAGGTCACGCTGAACGGCTCGCGCGTGGCGCTCGTCGCAAGCCGGGCGCCGGGACCGTTCGAGGTGGCGCTCGACCTGCCCGTCCCGCACGAGGGCGGGCACAACACCATCGGCCTGCGCCTGCGCGGCACCGCCTGGACTGACAACCTCGCCTGGCTCGGTCGCGTCGCCAAGGGCCTCACCTTCCTCGGGCCGGTCCATCGGCGCCTGCAATGGTACCGCCGGCAGAACAAGAACCGCCAGCTGCGCATCATCGCTCTGGTGACAGACACCGGCGAGACGATCTTCGACTTCGCCAACCGCCACTCGCCCTTCAACTACGCCTTCTCCCGCAAACATCTGCGCCTGGGTCTGAACGTCGTCGGCTTCCACCAGGCCGAGCTCGGCGGGGGCGAGTCGGCGCGCTGCATGGTCCGCGCCGCCGATGCGGCCGGCCTCGCGGTCGCCGTGGTCCCGCTCAAGCTCAACTGCCTCAACCCACAGGGCGACGACTCGCTCGTGCCGCGGCTCCAGGAAGCGAATCCGCACGGCGTGAACGTCTTCCATGTCGACGCCCCGCAGTCGCGCGACATCGACCACCACCACGGCGCCGCCTTCCGCGCCGGGAGGTACAACATCGCCTACTGGGCCTGGGAGCTGCCCGAGTTTCCCGACGCCTGGCTCGAGTACGCGCAGTACTACGACGAGATCTGGTGCCCGAGCGACTTCGTGCGCGAGGCGATCGCCGCGAAGCTGCCGCACGCCGTGCACACGATGCCGCATGCGATCGGCTTCGCCCGGCCGACCGTGACCGCCGCCGCGCTCCGTGCGCGCTTCGGCCTGCCCGCCGACCGCTTTCTCTTCCTGTTCCTCTACGACCTCAACTCCTACAGCGAACGCAAGAACCCGCGTGCGCTGCTCGAGGCCTACCGCCGCGCATTTCCCGCGTCGACCGAGGTCGGCGTCGTCATCAAGGTCCACAACCGCGCCGGCAACCCCGAGGCATGGGCCCGCCTCCAGGCCGAGGCCGCCGCGCTGCCCCGAGCCACCCTCATCGCCGAGACGCTCCCGCGCGCCGACATCTATGCGCTGCAGGCCGCGTGCGACTGCTTCGTGTCGCTCCACCGCTCCGAGGGCTTCGGCCTCGCGATCGCCGAGAGCATGTACCTCGGCAAACCTGTGATCTCGACCGACTGGTCCGCCTCCGCCGAATTTGTGGACGAATCGAACGGCTGCCCCGTGCGCGCCCAGCTCATCACCCTCGACCGCAACGTGGGCCCCTATGCGAAGGGCCAGACCTGGGCGGATCCAGATGTTGAACACGCCGCCTGGTGGATGCGCCGGCTGCTCGCGGAGCCCGCCCTGCGCGAACAACTCGGCAGGCGCGCCCGCGCCACGATCGAGGAACGTTTCGCGCCCGCCGTGATCGGCGGCCGCTACCGCCGCCGCCTTGAGGCGATCGCCGGCTGGTGAGCGCGCGCACCGCCCCGACGGCGTTTCGCTGAACCATCGGCGGCAGCCGTGGCGACGCGATTTCCGCCGTCAGCAGACCGGCCGCCGCAGCAGCAGCCCCAGAACGAGGAGTCCGGCGGCAAGACCGAGCCCGAGCGCACCGCCTCCACCACCGGAGGAGGATCCGCCGCCGGTCGAACCACCACCGGTGGAACCACCACCGCTGGAGCCGCCACCGGAGGAGGAGCCGCCGCCGGTCGAGGTGCCGGTGGTGATCGCGAGCGTGGTCACGGCACCCGTGGCCAGCACGAGCTTGCGGACCGCGGCATTGCCGGTGTCAGCCACGTAGAGGTTGCCCGCAGCGTCGAGCGCGACATCGCGCGGCTGATTGAACCACGCGGCGGAACCGGTGCCGTCCTTGAGTCCGGCGATGCCGGGAAGTCCGGCGATGGTCGTGATTACGCCCGCGGCGGTGATCTTGCGGATCGTGTTGTTCTGCGTGTCGGCCACGAAGAGATCGCCGTCCGCGCCGACCGCGGCGCCGGTCGGCCCCGAGAACGTGGCGGCGGTCCCGGTGGCATCCGTGGCCCCCGCGATGCCGTAGAGGCCGGCGAGCGTCGCCACCGCACCGGCGGTGGTCGCGACGCGCACGGTGTGGTTGGTTGTATCCGCAATGTAGATCTGGCCCGCCGAACCGCCGGCGGCTATGCCGCGGGGGGCGTTGAAGCGCGCCGCGGCGCCGGTGCCATCGGCCGTGCCGGAGGTCCCCGCCGTGCCGGCCAGGGTGGCCACGGTTCCGGCGGTGGTCACGGAGCGCACGGTGTGGTTGCCCGTGTCGGCCACCACAAGCGTGCCGTCCGGCTGCATCGCCACGTCGGCGGGCGAGGAGAAAAGCGCGGCCGTGCCCGCGCCGTCGGCGGAGCCGCTGTTGGCCGGCGAACCGGCGAGGGTCGTCACCACGCCGGCGGCGGTGATCTTGCGCACGATCGAGTTGCCGCTGTCGGCGACGTACAGTGCGCCGGCGGAGTCGAGCGCGAGGCCGGCGGGTTGCCGGAAACTTGCCGCAGCGCCCGCGCCGTCGGCCGAACCCTGCGTGCCGCTCGTACCGGCGAGCACGGTGGCGACGTGGGATGTCGTCACTTTGTGGATCGTGTGGGTGGTCGAGTCGGAGACATAGAGGTTGCCGGCTGCATCGAGGGCGACGCTCACGGGCGCGGAGAAGACCGCGGCCGCGACGTTGAGGGTGATGGCGCCGCCTGCGGTCGTGGTGCCGCCGCTGGTCGCCACCGCGCGGTACCGGTGGTTGTTGAGCGAGGAGCCGACATTGGAGATCTCGAGCGTGCCGGTGGCGACACCGCCGTAGGTGGAGTTGTTCGCGAGGTCCGTCCAGGTCGTGCCGTCGGTGGAGACCTGCCACTGGACGGAGCCCGTGGCGGCGGTGACCAGCGCGACGTCGTGTCCGCTGACGACGGTCTGCGCCGTGAGCTCGGCGGGGCCGACGGTGATCGTGGCGGTGGCGCTGGTGATCGAGCCGGCGGCGTTCACCGCCTCGACGCGGTAGCTGCCCGCGGCGGCGGAGGTGACATTCGTCAACGTGAGCGTACCACCGGTGGCGCCGGCGATGGCGACGCCGTCCTTGTACCACCGGATATCCGGCGCAAAGGTGCCGGTGATGCCCGGATCGAAGACCACGGTGCCGCCCGCGGCGACGGTCTGGCTCGCCGGTTGCCGGGCGATTGCGGGCGCGACGGGCGTGGCGGAGACTTTGCTGCCGAGGAGCGAGACGCCGGTGGTGGCGGCGGTGGATCCGCTCGAGAGAGCGCTGAAGCACGGGACCCACGCCTTGTTGTCGTTGTCCCATTGCGTCGAGTACACGCCGTTGTAGGTGACGCCGCCGAGCACGATGGTGGCGTCGTGGTTGCCGGAAAGCGTCCACGTGCCGGTGTGGGTGCCGGTGATCGTGCCGTCGTCGTGGAAGACGACCACCGCCGAGTTGTTGATCGGGATCGTCGCGGTGGTGCCGCTGGTGGTGGTCTTGGGCATCGCCTTGCCTTGCACGATGACCTTGAAATCGCCGAGCAGGCTGGCGCGGACCGTGGGCGCCAAGGTCTCGCCTGCATACCGGTGCGGTGCGGCGACGAACCAGCCGTCGGTGTTGAGGTAGAGCTGATGGACGCGCACCTGGTGACCTTGGTTGGGCGGATTGGTCGTCGAGGGGAAGCGCGTGTGGAAGAAGAGGAAGTATTTGCCCGACGCCGCATCGTGGTACGCGGAGTTGTGACCGGGGCAGACGTAGCCGGTGCTGGTCGTGGTCTTGTCGCCGGGGGCGGTGAGGAACTGGATGTTGCCGAGCAGCTTCACGCCATAGGGCGCGATCAGGCTGTCGTCGGTGATGGAGCCGGTGAGGTTCGTGATGTCGAACCCGCTCGCGTCGACGTAGGGGCCGTCCGGATTCGGCGAGCGGAAGACGCGCATGTTGTAGGTGCCGTCCTCGGCGCCGAGCCCGCCGAACGAGAGGAAGAGGTAGTAGAACGAGGTCTGCGGGCTGTAGAGAACGTAGCTCCCCTCGATACGCGCGTGGTTGCCGCCGGTGATCTTCCGGCCGTAGGAGCCGGCGGTCTTCGGCCGGCCGAAGCTCGCCGAGGCGGTGTTGTTCTCGAGTTCGAGGATGAAGATGCCGCCGGAGTACGAGCCGTACATCAACCAGAGCCGGCCGGTGTGGTCGTAGAACACGTTCGGATCGACGACGTTCGGCATCGTCGCCGCGTCGTAGGGCGAGACGGTCGGGCTCGAGCCGAGCGACTTGAGAAGGAGCCCGTCGTTGACGTAGGGGCCCCCCACCGCGCCGGCCACCGCGATGCCGAGGGCGCTCTGCGGCGAACTGCCCTGGCACATGCAGTAGTAGTAGTAGAAGTTGCCGTCGGCGAGTTTCGCCACGTCGGGGGCCCAGAAGGTGGTGGCCGAAGCATAGGCGAGACCTTCGGCGAACTCGGTCTGCGGCGTGCCGTTGTTGATGAGCGGGCTCGCGGTCGGGCTCGAGTCGACCTGCGTCCAGTTCATCAGGTCGGTGCTGTGGGCGGCCGCCATGTGCGAGCCGAACACCCAGTAGCTGGAGCCGTCCTTGATGACGGAGGGATCGTGGACCGTGACGTCGGTGAACGTGGGTGCGGGTTGCGCGGGCAACGTGGCGGCGGCCAGTCCGAGGGCGAGGAGGCTGAGCGGTTTCATGACACAGTTGTTTGGAGACAAGGGAGCACCCTGCCGTCGCGGACGAGGTCCGGCCGGTGGTGGTTCTGCGCGTGGGTTCGCACGCGCGGGTTCAGTCGATGCCGGAAGGCCGCCCGAAGACGGGCAACCGCTCCGCACTCCAACGCAGGGGCTTCACGTAGGTGTGCCGGTTCGGGTCCCAGAGCGGGTCGCCGACAATCTCCGTGTAGGTGCGCGCGTGGTAGACGAGCAGGTCGGTGACCCCGTCCTCGGCCACGGTGAAGCTGTTGTGCCCGGGCCCGTAGATCTGGTGCTCATGGTCGGTGGCGAAGACCGGCTGCGCGGCCTTGGTCCAGCTCGCCGGGTCGAGCAAGTCCGCGTCCTCGGCGGCGTGGAGCAGGCCCATGCAGTAGTTCTCGTCGGTGGCGCTGGCCGAATAGCTCAGGAAGACGCGGCCGTGGCGAATGAGCACCGAGGGTCCCTCGTTCACCCAGAACCCGCGGATCTCCCACTCGAACTCCGGCTTGGAGAGGCGCACGGGACGGGTCGCGAGCGTGGTGGGCGTCGCCAGCTTCGCGATCATGAGGTTGGAGTTGCCGCGGATCTCCGGCTCCTTCTGGGCCCACACGTAGTAGGTCGAGCCGCGGTGGGTGAAGGCGGTGGCGTCGAGGCAGAACGCATCGATGCCGCTGTCGACCTGCACGGGCGAGGACCAGGGGCCGTCGAGCGGGTTCTCCGCCGTGCAGGTGATGGCCCACATGCGATGTTGGAAGAGGTCGTGTTTGATCTCTCGTGACGGCGCCGCGGCGAAGTAGACCACCCAGATGCCGAACACCCGGTGGAGCTCGGGGGCCCAGATCAGTTCGCTGTGCGGACCGGAATCCGGCTTGTGCCAGACGTCGACCGTGGGCGCGCCCGGGAGCTCGGCGATCGTGCGCGCGCGGCGAAGCTCGATGCGGTCGTAGGCCGGCACCGAGGCGGTGAAATAGTACCAGCCGTCGGCGAACCGGCGGATGCACGGATCGGCGCGCTGGAGGATGAGAGGCTGGAGGACGTCGGCCATGGCGGGAGTGTTTCGCGGAGAAGCGGGAGGGCTCACTCGTGCACGACGCTGCGCAGCGGCTGCAGGCCGGGGATTTCGCCGGCCTTGAGGCGCGCGTAGTAGCCGTCGTTGATCTTGTAGAAGAACATCACCGCGCCCATGAGCACGTGGAAGCCGCCCGGGATGAGCGTCAGCATGAGGTGGATGCCGTGTTGGGTGGCGGCGGTCTGCACCTTGTTCGCCTCGTAGGCGAAATAGACCAGGAGGCCGTTCACGATCGCGCCGGCGAGCGCCATGCCGGCCTTCTGGCAGAAGGAGATGCCGCCGAACGACAGGCCCGAGGTGCGCTGGCCGGTCTTCGCCTCGCCGTAGTCCACCGCCTCGGGGATGATCGACCAGAACACCGGCGCGTGGAGATCGACGACGAAGCAGAGCGTGAAATAGAGCACGAACGCGAGCGCCACATCCCCCGGTTGCACCAGGAAGTAGAAGAGCGCGCTGAGCACCCCCACCCCGATCTGCGTCCAGCGGAACAGCTGCACCTTGCAGACGAACTTCGTCAACCAGGTCGACGCCACCATCGCGAGGATCGCGGCCACCACCCCCGTGCCC
>JAEZSJ010000115.1 GCA_023443985.1 Verrucomicrobiota bacterium
GACCAGCCCTCTCCCGGCCCCGGAGAGAGCGCGCCGCCCGAGGCCTCGCCCGAAGAAGTCGCCCAGAGCCTGCTCGTGCTCGCGAAGCGGCTCGCCGACCGCAACGACAACGCGGCGGCCGAGACAGCATACATCGAGGTGCTCGATTCCCCGATCAGCGACGCACTCATCCAGGACGCCCTGATCGCCTACGCCGAGTTCCTGCGCAAATGCGGCAAGGACGCCCGGGCCGTCGCGACGTACGAGAAATATCTCGCCAACTACACCGGCTCCCCGCGTTCGACCGCCGTGCTGATCTCCCTCGGCCGCACACTGCGCGACATGGGGGCCTTCGATCTCGCGCAGGCGCGCTTCTATGCGGTGCTGAACTCCACCCTCTCCGTCGCCCCGGAGGACATCCAGCGCTACCGCGACCTGGCGCAGCTCGCCAAGTTCGAGATCGCGGAGACGTATTACCAACAAGGAGACTATGCCGCCGCCAGCAAGTTCTTCGGGCGCATCAAACTCCTCGAGCTGCCCGCGGAGGACCGCGCCCGCGCGAGCTTCCGCGAAGCCTACTCCTTCTTCCTCGACGGCAAGCTCGAGCTCGCCACCGCCACCCTCCGCAACTTTCTCCAGAGCTACCCGGAGAACGCCTCCGCCCAGGAGGCGCGCTACCTCCTCTGCCTCGCCCTCCGGCGCCTCGGACGCACGCAGGACGCCCTCGTCGAGACGCTCACACTCCTGCGCAGCGCCCAGGCGTCCGCCTCGGTCGATCGCGAACGTTGGAGCTATTGGCAACGGCGCACCGGCAACCAACTGGCGAACGACTTCTACGAGCAAGGCGACTTCAACTCCGCCCTGACAATCTACCAGACGCTGGCCGAGCTCCGTTCCGATCCCCTCTGGCGCTGGCCGGCGCTCTACCAGATCGGACTCTGTTACGAGCGGCTGCGGCAGCCAGAGCGCGCCACCACGGTCTATAACGACATCCTCGCCGAAGCCCTCGCCGCGAACAAGCTCGGCACCCCGCTCGACCCGGCGGCCCAAGAAGTGCGCACCATGGCCGAATGGCGGGTCGGGCAGATCGATTGGACGAACAACGTCGACGCCTCGGTGCGGACCTTCACCGCCCACCAGACCTCCGCCTCCGCGCCCGCGACGGTGGAGTAGTGCGCGGAGCCCAGGCCCCGGAGCGAGCCGCCAGACGACGCGGCACCGTGGGCATTTTCGCCCAGCGAGTGCGCGAAAAATACCATCCGCAGGCTTGATCCCGCGGAACCGGCGGCCAGCTGGAGTTTGTGCTCTACAACGAGCAGTCCCCACGCCTAGATGCGGCCATGCGCGAAGTATTGGAGCGCCATCGGCAGATCTGCGACGACCTGTACCAGCTCGCCCTCGACGAGAACCGGTTCCTCAACGAGAAGAAGCGCCCCTTTGGCCCCGATCTCCTCGAGCGCCGACAGGCCCTGCTCGACCATCTGACAACCAATCTCGAGGCGCTGAAACAGGCCCTCGCACCGGCGCCGAACGAGGCGCGCGAGCTCGCCGAGCTGAAGGAGAAGGTCCGCCAACGGATTCTCCAGATCATCCATCTCGATCGCGACAACGAGAAGTTGATTCTGCGGTTCAGCCTGCAAAGCCGAGGCGCGGCAACGGCCCCCAACACGCCCCCGCCGCCCCCCGCCGGCAGCGTCGCACGACTCTACGGCAAGGTGCTCCCTCCCGGCTCGCGTTGAAGCGCGAGCGCGCAGCGCGCGCACCCGCAGGCAGCCGTTGCCGCGAGCGCGGACCGCGGCACAAAAAAAGAGGCCAGCCCCGGAGGACTGGCGTCGCAGAGATGAGGTGGGAAACGGTCAGGTGGTCGGGACCGAAAGGATCGTCTTGAGAATCCGACCAGCGACCAAGTACGGGTCGGCAGCCGAGTTCGGGCGGCGATCCTCGAGATAGCCCTTGTACCCGCTGTTCACGAAGCTGTGCGGGATGCGGATCGACGAACCGCGGTCGGCCACACCGTAGGTGAACTTGTCGATCGACTGCGTCTCGTGCAGGCCCGTGAGGCGCAGGTGGTTCTCGGGCCCATAGACGGCGATGTGCTCGTCCATGTTCTTGGCGAACGCCGCCATGAGCTTCTCGAAGTACGCCTTGCCGCCGATTTCGCGCATGTACTTGGTCGAGAAGTTGGAGTGCATGCCAGAGCCGTTCCAATCGAGCGCCTCGTTGAAGGGCCCCAGGATCGGCTTGCAGCGCCATTCGACGTCGATCGAGTACTGCTCACACAGACGAGTCAGGAGGTAGCGAGCCACCCACATCTGGTCGGCGGCACTCTTCGAGCCCTTGCCGAAGATCTGGAACTCCCACTGGCCCTTGGCCACCTCGGCGTTGATTCCCTCGAGGTTGATGCCGGCATCCAGGCAGATGTCGATGTGCTCCTCGACGATCTTGCGGGCGATGCTGCCGATGTTCTGGTAGCCGACACCGGTGTAGTACGTGCCTTGGGGCGCCGGATAACCACCTTCGGGGAAGCCGAGGGGACGTCCATTCTGGTAGAAGAAATACTCCTGCTCGAAGCCGAACCAGGTGTCCGGATCATCGGGGATGGTCGCGCGGGAGTTCGACGGGTGAGCCTCGCCGGTGTGAAGGTAGGTCTCGCACATCACCAGCACGCCGTTCTTCCGCGTCGGGTCCGGAAAGACCGCCACCGGCTTGAGCACGATGTCCGAGCTCCGGCCTTCCGCCTGCCGCGTCGAGCTGCCGTCAAAGCCCCAGTTCGGGAGCTCGGCGAGCGTCGGGAAATTGGCGAATTCCTTGATCTGAGTCTTGCTGCGAAGGTTCGCCAGGGGCGTGTAGCCGTCGAGCCAGATGTATTCCAGTTTGTACTTGGTGGCCATTGGGTGGAGTTGCGGTGGGTTGAAATGGGACTCGTGCGCTGCCCCCAAGCCGAGGGGCCGGGGTCATGTGGAATCGGCGGATTTCAGCAACCGGTGTGCCAGAGGAAAGGAAAAACTCCGCCGTCGCGCTCCGATTGCGCATCGACGCGTGAATCGGATGCTTGTCACGCCCGCCCCGGAGGAGGAACGTGGCCCCACCATGGAGCAAGTGAAGGACACCGCCCGCGCCCTCGTGCGCATCGGCTTCGACGGCCGGGTGTACAAGACCTTCCGGGGCCACATGGCCCGCGAACGGTTCGAGAACGAGGTCCGAGTGCTCCGCCATCTCGCCGAGCGCGGCTGCACGTTCGTCCCCAAGCTCCTCGAATCCGTCCCCCAGGAACTGAAGATCGTCACCTCGAACTGCGGCCAACGCGTCGATCACCTCGCGCCCGAACGTATGCGCGAGATCTACGACACGCTGCTCGAGTTCGGCGTCCGCCACCAGGATGCCGTGCTGCGCAACATCACCTACGACCGCCGCGAGGGCCGTTTCTGTGTGATCGACTTCGAGTTCGCGCAACTTCTCCACGCGCCCGAGCTTTCGCCGCCCCCCCCCCCGCCCGACGCACCACGGGTGCCCGGTTATTGATCCCCACCATGGGCCCGACTCCCACGAACGCAGCCCCCCCCGAACTCGCCGTCCGCTGGTCCGGCATCACCGACCGGGGCCGCATCCGCAAGAACAACGAGGACGCGTTTCTCGCGCTCGCCGTCGACGGACACGGGGTGCACCACCTCGGGAAGATCGGCGAGTCCTCCCTCGCCCACTCCGATTTCATCTTCGCGGTGAGCGACGGCATGGGCGGGGCGAACGCCGGCGAATTCGCCAGCCGGATCGCCGTCGACCGCATCACGCGGCTCATGGCCCGTAGCTTCCGCGTCTCGGCGCAGGGCATCGATTCCGGTTTCGCCGACATCCTCGGCGAACTCGTCTCGCAGATCCATCACGACCTGCTCCGCCTCGGCTACAGCTACGAGGAGTGCGCCGGCATGGGAGCCACGCTCAGCCTCGGCTGGCTCACGCCGGCCTGGCTGTACTTCGCCCACGTCGGCGACAGCCGCGTCTACTACCTGCCCGCCGCCGGGGGACTCACGCAACTCACCCACGACCACACCCACGTGGGCTGGCAACGGCGCACCGGCCGCCTCAACGAACGCCAGGCGCGCACCCATCCCGGCCGCAACTCCCTCCAGCAGGCGCTCGGCGCTGGTCACCAGATTGTGGATCCGCACATCGGCGCCGTCTCCGTCCAGCCGGGCGACCGGTTTCTGTTCTGCACCGACGGGCTGGTCGACGGCCTGTGGGACCGCCGCATCGAGGAGGCGATCCGCTCCCCGGAGCCCGCCCACATCGCCGAGCCCCCGGCCAAGCGGCTCGTCGAGGAGGCGAAGGAGACTTCCCGCGACAACATCACCGCCGTCGTGGTGGAGTTGGAGGCTCCGCCCCCGGCGGCATAGCACGGTTCACGCCGGAGCCGGAGCAGCGCGCCTGGGCCGGAGGGTTCGGCGGCGGGAAGCCGCCCGCCCGCGCCCCGGAGCCGCCGAGCGCTCGCCGCGGCGGGGCGGCAAAAGTTGCGTTGCCAAGCCCCGTTTCGCTCGGGTGTTGTTGCCCGCTCCGGCATGCTCTTCAGCTCCCTAGTCTTCCTCTACGGTTTTCTTCCCGCGTTTCTCCTTCTCTATTACGTCGGGCCGAAAGCATGGCGAAATGCCACGGCGCTGGGAGGCAGCTTCCTGTTCTACGCCTGGGGCGAACCCGTCTTCGCACTCCTCCTGGTCGCGTCCGGCACGGCGGACTACGTGCTCAGCCTGGCGATGGCCAAGCTCCCAGCGAGCGCCGCGAAACGCCGGCGCGGGCTGCTCACCCTCGCGCTGGTCTACAACCTCGGCGCCCTCGCCTACTGCAAGTACAGCAACTTCTTCGTCGAGCAGTTCGATGTGATCCTCGGTTGGCTGGGCGCCGGCGCCATCCCCTGGACGAAGGTGCTTCTGCCCATCGGCATCTCCTTCTTCACGTTCCAGAAGATCACCTACCTCGTCGATGTCTACCGCGGCAAAGCGCAGCCGACCCGCAGCCTGGGCGACTACCTGCTCTACATCATGCTGTTTCCGCAGCTCATCGCGGGGCCGATCATCCGTTTCCACGACCTCGCCGACCAGCTCACCGGCCGCCGGCACAGCCTCGACCTCTTCCTCTCCGGCCTCTGGCGCTTCGCGCTCGGTCTGGGGCGGAAGGTCCTTCTGGCCAACCCCATCGGACAGGTCGCGGACCAGATCTTCGCGATGGATACCGGGCGACTCGACACTCCGCACGCCTGGCTCGGCATCTTCTGCTACACGCTCCAGATCTACAGCGATTTCGCAGCCTACTCCGACATGGCCATCGGACTGGCCCGGCTCTTCGGCTTCGATTTCTGCGAGAACTTCAGCCACCCCTACTCGTCGCGCAGCATCACCGAATTCTGGCGACGCTGGCACCGGTCGTTGTCCACCTTCATGCGGGACTACCTCTATATCCCGCTCGGAGGCAACCGCGTCGGCCCGGCCCGGCAGGTGTTCAACCTCTGGCTGGTGTTCCTCGTCTCGGGCTTCTGGCATGGCGCCAGTTGGACCTTCGTCGTCTGGGGCGCCTTCCACGGCTTCCTCATTTCGCTCGAGAAGGTGATCGGCCACGAACGCATCCGGCGCATCCCCGCGCCGCTCGCCTGGGCGGCCACGTTCCTCCTGGCCATGCTGGGCTGGGTCTTCTTCCGGGCCGACACCCTCCCGCTGGCGATCGAGTATCTCGGTCGGCTGTTCTCGGCCGGCACCACCGCCACACTCGCGCTCGAGGTGCCGCATCGCACCTGGGCGGCGCTCGCCATCGCCGCCGTCACTGCGGTGATGCCCGAGTCCTGGTGGGATCGGCTCGGCTGGACCTCGCTCCGCCCGGGCACCCGACTGCAGGCCGCGGCACGTTGCGCCGTCGGCATCGTCGTCTTCCTGCTGGCCTGCGCCTCGCTCGCCAACCAGAGCTACAATCCGTTCATCTATTTCCGCTTCTGACATGGCGCCACGGAACGACACTCGCCGGCTCAAGCTCGCCTTCCTGGCGGCCGTCGCCCTCTGCTGGGGCTTCGTCGTCGCCGACACCTTCCTGCCGCTGCCGAGTCTATTCTCGCAACTGAAGGGGGCGACCACTCCCCCGCCGCGGCCCGAGTGGACCTGGTCCGCCCTGCGGTCCGGGAAGACCATGCAGGCCCTCGCCGCTTGGGTCGACGCCAACCTCGGCCTGCGCAGCCTCTGGGTCCGGCTCGACAACCAGATCGACTACTCCCTCTTCGGCCAGATCGCCAAACGCGGCGACGGCACCCGCCTCGTCCGCGCGCCCGGCGACTGGCTGTACGAGCGGCAGTACATCGAGTTCGCCACCAACAAGAGCATCCTCACCCCGGAAGAGTCCGCCCGGCGCGTCGCGCGCATGCGCCGGGTCGAGGAGAAGCTCGCCCGCCGCGGCATCCCGCTGTTGTACGTGGTCGCCCCGAGCAAGGCCTCCGTCTACCCCGAGCACATCCCGGCGGAGTTCCATCGCACCAGGAAGCCGGAGCAGATCGAGACCAGTTGGGAGGTGGGGAGCCGCTCCCTGCCGGGCTCCGGCGTCAGCCTCGTCGACGGCCCGGCCCTCTACGCGCGCTGGAAACAGGAGGGGGTGCCCGATCTCTTCGCGCGCTCCGGCACCCACTGGAGCTACGTATCCGCGCTCCGGATCTGGGACGAGATCCGCGCCTCGCTCAACCCGCGCCTCAAACGCCCCATCCCCGCCCTCCGCCACGAGCCGTTGCGCCCCGGGCGCCCCCAGGGCAACGACCGCGACCTGCTCGATCTGGCGAACCTGCTCGTCTCCCGGCCCTACGAGCACAGCCTGCCCAAGCCCGCCATGATTCCGCAGACGGAGGTCCCGGCCGCGGATCTGCCCCGCATCCTCTGGGTGCACGACAGCTTCGGCTGGGTGCTCATCGAGGAGCTCTACGACGCCAAGGCCGCCCGCCCCTCCCACTCGCTCTACTACTTCGCCACCGAAATGAAGATCCCCGGCGGCGTCCCGACCGAGCGCAAGATCGCCGAGATCGACTGGCCCGCCTACCTCCGCGACTACGATGCCGTCGTGCTCGTGTGGACCGAGATCGCGTACGAGTTCGACAGCTGCGGCTTCTTCGAGGCGCTCGACAAGGCGCTCGACTGAGCACGCCGCGCGCGGCGCCGGTCCCCGCGCCGCCTTGCCGACAGGTTGCGACTTCACAAACGGCCTCCATCGCGTTCAATCGCCCGATGGACCTCCGGCCCGCCCTGGATCGCAACCGACTTTTCCGTCTCAGCTTCTTCGTCCTCCTCGCGGCGGCCTTCTGCGTCTATGCGTATAATCGGCGCCGATTCATCGGCGCCTGCGACTGGTACGGCTACTTCCAACTCGGCCGCCTCTTCGGCGAGGGCCGCGTGTTCCTCGACGTCCCCTTCTCCTCCGAAACCTATCCGTCGCTCGTGCCGCTCGGCTTCTATGCCGAGGGTGCCCGGATCATTCCCCAGTACCCGCCCGGCTATCCCCTGTTGCTGGGCATCGCCAGCTGGTTCGGGGCGGAGCTCTTCGTCACCCCGGTGGCCGGCGTGGTCTCGATCGCCCTGATCTACCGCGCGGCGCGCGAGTTCGCCGAGCGCTGGATCGCCCTCGCGGTCGCCGCCGTGTGGGCCTTCATCCCGATCGTGGTCTACGGCGGCACGGAGGTGATGAGCGACCTGGTCGCCGTGATCCCGGTGCTCGGGTCGTACCTGCTCTACCGCAAAGGCCGGCTGCGCACCTCCGCGCTGGTCCTGGGCATGGCCTTCTGGGTGCGGCCGACCAACGCGCTCTATGCCCTGGTGTTCGCCGGCGTCCTGCTGCGCGACCGCAACCTCCTGCGCTACGTGCTCTGGACGCTCCCCACCGCCGCGGTCTACGCGGTCTACAACGCCGCCCTCTACGGTGCGCCGTGGATCACCGGCTACGGCAGTTTCGCCCACGATCTCGCGACCCGCGTCTTCTGGCCGTTCCTCAGCTACTATCTCTGGCACACCTTCCTCCAATTCGCCCCGTTCACGCCGTTCATCCTGGTCGGCCTGATACGCGGCCGCCGCTCGGAGAATCTCTTCCTCGCCGCCTGGGCGGCCGCCTACCTGCTCTTCTACTGCTTCTGGATCTCCGGCGGCAACGCGTGGTGGTGGACCCGTTTTCTCCTGCCCGGCTATCCTGCGTTGCTCCTCCTCGCCGCCCAAGGTCTGCAACAGACCGCCGATTGGCTCCGCCGTTGGCGCGACACCGCCGCCGTCCGCCGCGCCAGCGTTGCCGCGCTGGTCCTGTTCACCGCCGGCGCGATCGTCTTCGCGATCGAACTCGGCCAGAGCCGCACGTACCGCGGCCTCTGGTCCGCCAGCAAGGGCCGCGACTACTACCAGCTCGTCCGCGCGACCGACGAGCTCGCACCCGCCGGCGCCTACGTCGGCAGCGTGGAGCTTTGCGGCAGCTTCCGGATCTACAGCCAAAACCAGCCGTTCCTCTCCAGCCACAGCAACGCACCCGACCTCGTCCGCGACCTCCTCGCCCGCCACGTGCCGGTGCTCCTGATCGTCGAGTCGTGGAACCAAAACCACCCGATGATCCGCGCCCTGATCGAAAGGCACCAGACGGAGTTGCTGCGCGAAATCGACCTCTGGGACGGCGTGCGGATCTACCGGCTCACTGCGAAACCGGCCCGGAGCTGACTCCTTCCGCGCATGCTCCTGCTCGACCTCACCCACACCAGCCACACCCCGGCCAACACCGGGATCCAGCGACTGGCGCGCAGCCTGTTCGCCGCACTCGCGCGCCGCACGGCGGTGACCCCGGTCTGTCTTGATCCGTTCGCGAAGGCGTGGCGGCCGCTGGATGCGCTCGAACTCCGCCTCGCCCGCGGCGCCGAACCCGTCGGGCGACACCGCGGCTCCCGCTGGACCTTCACCCAGAAGGCCCGGGGCTGGTCGCTTCGCCTCCGGCGGCGGAAACCAAGCCTGCCTGCCGCCAAGGGACTGATCTGCCCGGAGCTCTTCTCCCCGGCGGTCGCGGACCACCTCGACGCCCTCACCACCGCCGTGCACGGCCCCCGCGTGGCGTTTTTCTTCGATGCCATCCCGCTCACGCACCCCGAGCACACGCCGGCCAAGACGGTCGCCCGTTTTCCCGGGTTCATGCAGGAGCTGCTGCGCTTCGACGGCATCGCGGCCATCTCGCAGACCTCGGCCGACTACCTCACGG
>JAEZSJ010000134.1 GCA_023443985.1 Verrucomicrobiota bacterium
CCCCCGCCGCCGCTCAGACCGGCGAGCCGTCGCCCTCGTCGAGAGACTTCGTCGGGCGCCCGGACTTCTGCCCCGGCGTGGCGGGTTCGGCTGGCGCGGGCTTCTCGGCGGGCGGCTCCACGGCGGCCGGCGGACGCAACCGCGCCAGCTCGCGCCGCGCGAGGTCGTACTCGATGAACCCGACGATGCCGGAGCGCACACAGTTCTCGAGTTCCCGGATCGCCAGCGCCGTGTCGCCCGCGGCAAGCGCGAGCTCGCCGAGCGCGAAATACGCCTCGCACTGCTGCTCCGTGGTGCGCAGGTCGTAGGAGTCACGCGCGGCGGCAAGGAGCGCCTCGCGATCGATCTCGCCGAGCAGGTGGCGGTGGATCGCGGCCGGCCAGGTGTCGGTCTTGAGCCGGTTCTCCTCGAGCCACGGCCGATCCGGCGCGCCGCGGCGCAGGCCCGCGAGATAGGCGAAGATCACCTCGTACGACAGGTTGTCGTTGTCGGCCTTCGCGGCCCGGAAGAGCGTCTCGGCCTCCGCGAAATGGCCCTCGCCGAACCGGTGGATGCCAAGCGTCGTCCGCAGGTATTCGTCGGCGGGCGCCGCCTTCTGCAGTTGCGCGAGCACGGTCTCGGCGTCCGCGGTGCGACCCATCTTGGAGAGAATGCTGGCCCGGTCGATCTGCCAGGCCACGGTCTTGGGCCGGAGCTTGAGCGCCTCGTCGAGGTCCTCGAGCGCGGCCTCGTGTCGCCCCACGTTGCTGTTGACGATCGCGCGCAACCGGAGGTGTTGCGCGCGGAGCGCAAGGTTGCCGTCCGCCGCCTGGATCCAGAGCGACTCGCGCGCGTACTCCCGCACCGCGTGGTCCGCGAGCAGCGGATGGATTTCGGGATCCATGTCCTCGAGGATCTCGCCAGGCTGCTCCTGCGGGCGGGTGAGCTGGAAACCCGGCAGCCGGCCCTCCTCGATGCGAGCCAGGAGCGCCGCGGCCTCCGCCGGCGGCAGCACGAGCGGGAGGCAGTCGCGGGCGAACTCCAAGTCGGCCGGGGCCAGGAACGCCACCCCGCGGCGCGCGGCCACGGCGCGGCCGGCGATCATCGCCAGCTCACCCAGTCCCAGTTTCTTGGCGACGGCGGCGAACTGCACGAGCTCCCGCTGCTCGACCGCGCGGTCCTCGTCGGCGACGCGGGCCCAGAGCCGGCCGAACTCCGCCGCGGTCGCCTCGTCCTCCGCGTACCGGGCGGCGGCCACGGGATTCGCGCGGCGAAGTTGTGCCAACTCCTTGGCGACACGGGTGCGCACGGCCGGGGTGAGCACGACCGGCACGCGGTCGTCCTCGGGCAGGGAGCCCGGTTTGAAGCCGGCGCGCGACTGCAGCAGGCCCTCGAGGGCGAAGCCGTCGGCGGGCCAGGAGAGGAGCATGCGCGACAACCCCTTGCGCCGGGCGCGGCGGTTGTCGCCCCAGATCTTCTCGGCCGCACTGAGCTCGTCGAGCCGGCGGAAGGCGGTGAAATGAGTGCGGGCCTGTTGCGTGAACCAGAAGAAGCGTTCCTGCACGTTGAGCGGCAGGGTCTGCACGCCGACCGTCAGCACCATCGAGGCGCGGAAGAACTCGCCCGCCTCCATCAACAGGCTGGCGTGGAGCATGAGCAGGCTGGAGTCGCGGGAATCGAACTCGAACCAGGCGCTCCAGAACTGCGGACTGCGCACCGTGAGGCGGTCCACCTCGTCCACCGTGAGCCAGTCCCGGCCCTGGCGTTTCGCGGTGGCGAACGCCTCGACGATCTCGCGCCGGAGGGCCGCGACCCCGGGCGCCTGCTCGGCGGGGAGGTTCGCATAGACACCGAGGATGTCCTCGGCCTCGCGCCGGCCCTCGTTGCGCGCGTCGCGCATCGTGTTGCGGAACGCCTCCTCGGCGGCGGCCACGGCCGAGATGCTCGCCTTCGGGGGCGGTCTCGTCTCCGGCGCGACACAGCCCGACAGGGCCAGGGCGAGCAACAGGGCCGCCAGCAGCGACCGGGGAACCGAAGAGTGTCTTCGCTTCATGGCTACGCGGAGGCCGGGTTCGCCGGAGGCAGGATCCGGCACGGCAGCATCGCCGCGTCCTGCATGCCGTGGATGATCTTCTTGTCGGGCGGGCAGAAGGTCGCGAGCGCACCGCCGAGGCGGGTCCGGCCCCCGACCACGAAATAGTACGGGCAGAGCCGCAGCCGGCCCTCCTGTGTCTGGGCGACACCGTGCTCGTCGTACAACGGGTGATTCTCCCGGCGCGGTTTGCGGTAGCGTTGCAGCAGGTGGAGGTGCGTCGCGGCGCGGTCGAGCGCACCCTCGAGCGCGGCCTGCCATTCCTCGCGGGAGCAGTCGCTGCCGAGCGTGACGCCGCGGGCGCCCCAGGCGGTCTCGTCGTAGCCGGAGATCTTGATGATGAGGTCGCGCTCCTTCTGCGAGGCGCCGGCGAGCTGGCGCCAGTCGTGGATCGCGCGCCCGCCGAGGTGCGGCGCATCGAGCACGGCGCTCGGCGGGAGCGGCGCAGGGTCGATCGCCCACGACTCCGGAATCAGGTGACGCAGCGTGCGCAGCGCACCGCGCGGGAGGTTCTCCGCCCAGTAGTCCTGGAGCAGGTGGTGGTGGAAGAGCGCGAGGGAGAGCTTCTCCTCCTGGAACGGCCGCAACGGCGGCGCGAGCACGACCTCGCCGGCCGCCCAGGCCTCGAGCAGGTGCTGCGCGCAGGCGACGTTGGGCAGATCGAAGAGCTCGAAGAAACGATAGACGATGTCGATGCGCTCGGGCGTGCCGTCGACATCGAAGCAGACCGCCCCGCCGAGCGGAAACACGCCCTCGGGCCGCAGGCAGAAGACGCGGTGGCCCTTCTGCTGGAGCTGCGCGGCGAGCCACTCCATCTCGGGCCGGTAGGTGGCGGCCTCCTCGCTCACGACGAGCGCGATGGTGGGATTGGTCTTCTCCGGCGCCAGGGCGGCGAGCGCCGCATGGAAGCCGTCGATCATCGCGTCGCCCTCGCCGAGCACGCCGCCGGCGGGCGTGTAGAGGCGGTTGAGGAAGGCGGTCAGGCCGATGCCGCCGGGGACGGAGTCGAGCTCGGTGAGCGCCCAGCCGTGCTCGGTGAGCAGGAGGTCGGGCCGGAGCACGGGAGGCAGCGCGCCGCGCTGGCGGGCCTCGCGGGCGTGGGCGAGCAGGCCCGGCGGTTTACCACGGTCGAGGTATTCGGCAACCCAGGGCGCGAGGAGCGGCTTGTTGCGGAGGAGGTTTTTCCCGGCGTGCGAGCGCAGGTAGAGGTTCTCCAGCGCCTGGTGGAACTCGAGGCACGCCTGCCCGATCTGCTCCAGCTCCGCCGCCTGGGCCGGGGTGAGCGGCCAGGCCGAGGGCGACAACCGCCACGTCTTCGCCTCGAAGAGCGGCTGCGCGTCGAGCGCGGAACGGATGGCGGCGTGCGGGAGCATGGGACGGGAAGTGAGAAGTCAGAAGGCGGATTGCAGAACGGCGGAAGCCCCGACCTGAATCGGACCGCGCAGGCGTCTCGAGCGTTCTGCACTCCTCATTCTGCGTTCCTCGTTAGCGCAACGCGCGCTCAGTCCTCCATCTTGATGTCCTTGTTCCGGTGGCGGGGGGAGCCGGCGCGGAGCCATCCGTTGATGAAGCGGTCGAGGTCGCCGTCGAGCACGGAGTCGACGTTGCTCGTCTCCACGCCGGTACGGAGGTCCTTGACCATCTGGTAGGGTTGGAGGACGTAGCTGCGGATCTGGCTGCCCCAGCCGATCTCGCCCTTCTCGCCGTAGAAGCGCTCCATCTCGCTGCGCTGCTCGTCGAGTTTCTTCTCGTAAAGGCGGGCCTTGAGCACGCTCATCGCGCTGGCGCGGTTCTTGATCTGCGAACGCTCGTTCTGGCAGACCACCACGAGTCCGGTCGGCAGGTGGGTGATGCGCACGGCGGAGTCGGTCGTGTTGACGCCCTGGCCGCCCTTGCCGGAGGAGCGGTAGACATCGACGCGGATTTCGGTCTCGGGGATCTCGATATTGATGTCCTCGTTGATCTCGGCGATCACGTCGACCGCGCAGAAGGAAGTGTGGCGGCGTTTGTTGGCGTCGAACGGGCTGATGCGCACCAGCCGGTGGACGCCGCGCTCGGCCTTGGCGTAGCCGTAGGCGTTCTCGCCCTTGATGAGCATCGTGGCCTTGGTGATGCCCGCCTGCTCGCCGACCTGCACGTCCTGCAGCTCGACGGTGAAGCCGCGGCGCTCGGCCCAGCGGTTGTACATGCGGAAGAGCATGTCGGCCCAGTCGTTGGACTCGGTGCCGCCGGCGCCGGATTGGATCGAGAAGATGGCGTTGTTCCGGTCGAACTGGCCGGTGAGGAACGACGAGATCTCGAGTTCGTCGAGCTCCGTCACCATCGCGGCGACGGTGGTCTCGAGCTCCTGCTCGTACAGCTCCTTCTCGGCGGGCGAAGCCGCCTCGACGAGCTCCAGCATCACGTCGAGATCCTCGACCTTCTTGCGGAAGGCGACGACCGGCAGGACGGCCTTCTTCAGGCCGTTGAGCTTGGCGATGTGCGCCTGCGCACGCTCCTGGTTCTCCCAGAACGCCGGGGCGCCCATCTGCCCCTCCATCGCCTCGATCTCACGCTGCTTTTGTTCGCAGTTAAAGAAACCTCCACAGATGACCGGCGCGCTTCTTGATGTTTTCGATGTGCGAGAAGGTTTCGGGAACAATCATGACAAGGCGGCGAGAACATGCCCGCCACCGCGGCGGCGCAACCGTGAAGTGCGGCACGCCGGATGCCGCACTGCTCACGGAGCCAACAGCGCACGCTCGAACTCCTCGAGCCACGTGGCCAGATCGTCGCCGTAGAGCCTTTCGGCATCAGCGAACTCACCGCCGGCGAGAAGATCCTTCAGGGGCGCATCTCCGCCCCTCCGGCGCAGCATCTCGACAACCGCGCCAGCCACCGGGTAGGCCCACGTTGGCTCCGCGCCGGGCCACTCCCGCCACAAACCAGCCACAGCGAGTGTGCGCACCCCGGCCCGCTGCACCGCCTCCCGCGCGATCCGGAGACGATCCACCCCCGGCTGCCCATCGAAAAGAACAGCCACGCCTTCGCCCACCAACCCTGCGACGGTTCTCGGATGAAATGCATGATGGTGGAGTACATGCACGATCTCATGGCCCGGGGTCTGTTCCCGTAGCGCGTGGATCACCGAGTACCATGGCACCGCAAACCCAACCTGCGCGAGGCCGGCGCGGCGAGCCGTCGCCTCGTCGGGCCACACGTAGAGATCGATCTTCTTGGGCAACTTCGCCGCGAAGAAGGCCTGGTTCGCCTCCAACACCGCTTCCCTCCACTCGGCAAAACGCACCGGATCGAGCTCCGCCATTCCCGGCGCAAAATGGACCCGCAGATTCCCAGTCTCGTGCGTCGTCCACCCACGATAGGTCGGGCCGTCGCCGATCAACAGGAGGAACCTCCCACCCTCCCTCACGAGGGTGGGCGTCGCAGCCTGTTTCACCGCCAAGCGGGCATGTTCCCGCGCGGCCGCACCCTCGCCTTGGGCGAACTCGATCCGGGCCAACTCGAACAGCGCCCACCCGGTTCGCCAGTTTCCCGCCCGCCCCCTTCGCACCACCTGCTCCAGCCACGGGCGAGCTTCGCGCCACCTCCCGCACCGGACAAGGGCGCGCGCGGTGTCGATCTGCAGATCAATGTCATCGGGCGACCGCCCCAAGGCGGCCAGCCCGTGTTCAGCCGCGCCGGGGAAATCTCCAGCCTCGAACAATCGGCGCACCGCGTCGGCATCGGCAGCCGCCAGCCGTGGCAGACCAGGACCGATCAGCAACAAAACGAGCAGCGAGGAACAAACCAGAGCCTTCATATCCTCAGAGCCACGAACGCGGCCGCCTCTCGCGCAATCGCTCCGGGACCAGCGGTAAAATACGCCGACAGGAGGGACCAACCAGTCTCCGCCCACCAGGAGCATTGGCACCCGTCCGACGGCCGGTCTTCTTGACGCCCCACCGCCCGGGCTGCCATCACCCAGTTCGCCTCCGCGCCGCGTCCGGCCTCGATCGGCTCCCCTCGCTGCGTTCTCCCTTCGTTCCGCCATGTCCTGTCCTCGCCGTACGCCCACCCTCACGATCGCACTGGTCACCCTGCTCACCGGCCTCGCCCTCGTCGCCGGTTGCCGCAAGCTCGACCCACCCAGCGCTGCCGCGCGCAAGCGCCACCAGCCCGCCGCCGACCCGCGCGCCTATCTCAACTACTATCAGCCGACCGCCATCGGCGCGCCGCTCGTGCCCAACACCGGCCCCTGGGTCGCGCACGTGCTCCCCGTCGACCTCGACCAGGACGGCCTGCTCGACGTCCTCGCCTGCGAGTCCAAAGACAACAAGATCCTCTGGCTGCGGCAGGTCAGCCGCGGCAAGTTCGAAGAGTCCGTCCTCGACGACAAGAGTATCGCACCCGTCCACGTGGAGGCCGCCGACCTCGATGGCGACGGCGACCTCGACCTCATGGTCTCGGTCATGGGCTACGTCTTCCCCAACAACGACAAGATCGGCGAAGTCGTCCTCCTGGAAAACGACGGCCACCAGCGTTTCACCCGTCATGTCGTGCTCGCCAACACCTCGCGCGTGACCGACATCCGCGCCGCCGACTTCGATGGCGACGGTCAGCTCGACCTCGCCGTGGGCCAGTTCGGCTACGACCAGGGCGAGGTACGCTGGATGCGCCGCACCGGCCCTTGGACGTTCGATCCCGGCGAGATCCTCGTCGACCTCTCCGGCGACATCAACGTCTGCGTCGCCGACTTCAACGGCGACGGCCACCAGGACATCGTGGCCCTCATCTCCCAGCAGTGGGAGGAGATCTACGTTTTCCTCGGCGACGGCAAAGGCCGTTTCACACGTCGCAAGATCTGGGGCTCGACCAACGAGGATTACGGCAGCAGCGGCATCAGCATCGCCGACATGAACGGCGACGGCCGCCCCGACATCCTCTACACCAACGGCGACGGCTTCGGTCCCGCCGCCACCCCCGGCCCCCGCCCCTGGCACGGCCTCCAATGGCTCGAGAACACCGGCGACGGCAGCTTCGCCTACCACCGCATCGGCGACCTGCCCGGCGCGTACAGCCCAATGGCGGTCGATGTCGACCGCGACGGGCGCCTGGACATCGTCGCCGTCGCGGCCTACGCCGACTGGGACAAGATCAACCCGCTCGTCGCCTCGCTGGTGTGGTTCCGCAACGAGGGCAACCAGCGCTTCTCCAAGCGCGTGCTCGCCAGCGAACCCAAGGACCTCATCACCCTCGGCGTCGGCGACTTCGACGGCACCGGCGAGCCGGTGTTCGTCACCGGCGGCTTCCCTGTGTATCCGCCCTACGAACGCATCGCCCGTCTCACCCTCTGGCGGAAAACCCCATGAAGTCGCGCACGCTCCTCCTCGGTTCCCTGGCCATCCTGCTCCTCGGCGGCGGCGCCGGCGGCTACTATTGGCAGCGCGCCGCACACCGGGCGGAGGTCTTCGCGGCCGCCGTGCCGCCCCTGCCGGACATCGCCAACTGGCCCGAGCCCTTCCGCCGCCGGATCGAGAACGCGGAACGCCGCCTCGCCACCGTCCCCCTCGAGGCGCTCGCCGAGCTCGCCCGGCTGTACCACGCCAACGGCTTCTTCGCCGAGGCCGCGCAATGCTACACCGGCCTCGGGCAGCTCCAACCCGACGACGCCCGCTGGCCCCACCTCCACGCCACGATCCTCTCCGGCTACGGCGACAACGCCCCCGCGCTGCGCCTCTGGCAGCGCGCGGTCCAGCTCGCCCCCGACTACGTGCCCGCCCGCCTGCGCCTGGGCGATGTCCAGCTCAAGCTCAGCGAGCGCGCCGCCGCGGCGGCGACCTACCGCGCCATCCTCGCCGACCACCCGCAGGAACCCTACGCGCAGCTGGGCGTCGCGCGCTGCGAGTTCGAGGCCGGAAACTGGGAGCGGGCCCTCCGCCTGCTCGAACCCCTCGTCGCCCAGACGAACTACAACCTCGGATACGATCTCATCGTCACCGTCTACGAGCAACTGGGCCGCACCGCCGAGGCCACCGCCATCCGCTCACGCGTGCGCGAGTCCGGCGCCTACCGCGACCCGGCCGACCCCTGGGTCGACGCCCTCGCCGACGAGTGCTACGATGTCTACCGCCTCTCGCTCGCCTCCGGCGCGGCCCAGCGCAACAACGACTTCCCCCTCGCCTACCGGCGCATCGAACAGGCGCTCGCCCTCGCGCCCGAGCAGGCCACCCTGCACTTCCAGCTCGGCAACCTGAACAAGAACACCAAGGCCTACTCCAAGGCCCGGCAGAACTACGAGCGCTCCGCCGAGCTCAAACCCGACTTCTCCGACGCCTGGATCGAACTGTCGATCGTCTGCGAGACGATCGGCGACCGCGTCGCCGGCGACCGGGCGATGATCGAGGGGCTGAAGCGCTGCCCTGCCTCCCCCGGCCTGCTGCTGCTCAACGGCCGCCGCCTTGTGCGCAACGAACGCCTCGAGGAGGCCATCCCGCTCCTGCGCGAGTCGATCCGCATCCGACCGAACGAGGCCGACGCCTACCTCTTCCTCACGACCATCCTCGTGCGCCTCGGGCGGACGGCGGAGGCGATCGAGTGGGTGGAGGGCGCCCTGCGCGCCGAACCCGACCACCCCGGTGCGCTCAGTATCCGCGCGTTCCATGCGGTCGTGAACGAGGATGAGGCTTCCGCCCGCCAGTGGATCCGGCGCATGGAGAACCAGCCCCGGCTCCGCCGCTCCGAGATCGACCAGATCCTCGGCGCCTACCGCGAGCGTTTCGGCCGCGATTTCCGCTGAGGCGGGCGCTCCACGCGCTCGCGCACGAGCGTTCCCGCGCGGGCCCTCGGCCCGCGAAGGGGCGGTTCGCCGGCCCACACCGGCCGCGGTCGTGCACGACGTGAACCACGTCGCCGTAGCGACCGGACCAAGCCGGTGCTCAGCGCCCGGTGTGGCCGAAGCCGCCGGCGCCGCGCGCGGTCTCGTCGAGGGTCTCGACCTCCTCCGCGGCGCACATAACGACGGGATAGACGCCCATCTGCGCGATGCGTTCGCCTCGTTTGAAGCCGAACGCCTCCTTGCCGAAGTTCATCAGGATCACGCCCACCTCGCCGCGGTAGTCGGCATCGACCGTGCCGGGCGAGTTGAGGACCATCACGCCGTGCTTGAGCGCCAGGCCGCTGCGGCTGCGCACCTGCACCTCGTATCCGAGCGGCACCGCCACCGAGAGTCCCGTCTTCACCAGCAACCGCTCGCCGGGCGCGATCACGCCGTCCATGTCGGCGTACATGTCGAAGCAGCTCGCGTGCTCGGTCGAGCGGACGGGGATCTTGGCGGTGAGGGTGAGGCGTTTGATGCGGAGTTGCACGGGTCGGTGGAGGGTTGGAAGGGCCACGAGTGTGGAAGCGCGCCCGGTCGGCCGGCAATGCCGGTTTGCGGAGCATCACCAACGACGACCGCCGCGCAGGCAAGCGCCTCTCGCCCGTCCCTTTGCCCCCTCCGCCCGCCGTGCTCGGCCGACGCCGTCTCCGCATCCAGTCGCCGGCCGCGCCCGGATCGCCGGAACCACCGCATCGGCCGCCCCGCATGCCTCGGGAACGTTGCTCCGCCAGCCGCGCCAACACCCGGAGAATGTAACACAATGTGTTACGTTCTCCTCTGCACCGCCGGGGTGCGCTCCGGAGCACTGCACCGGATGCCCAAGAAAAAGGCGCGCCGCAAAGGGTGCGCCGAAAGCCGGACGAGATCCGCGGTGATTCCGCTCAGGGCTCGCTGACGGACTGGTCGTAGAACTTCACGATGTCGCGGTAGTCGGCGCCTTCCATGAAGGCCATCGCGGCACGCGGGTGCTGGTTGAGGTAGCCGGTGAGCATGTACGGGATCGCGAAGCCCCAGCGGAGCTCCTCGCGCATCGGCTCCACGTGCTTCTGCAGCGCCTCGAGGATCGGGCGCATCTTGAACTTCGGGTTGTGCAGGAAGCTCAGCGCCAGCTCCATCGGGCAGTTGCCCGCGCCGCGGCCGAGGCCGCCGATGCTGGCGTCGACGTAGTTCGCCCCGAGCACGATCGCCTCGATGGTGTTGGCGAAGGCGAGCTGGAGGTTGTTGTGCGTGTGGATGCCGATCTCCTTGCCCGCCGGCTT
>JAEZSJ010000143.1 GCA_023443985.1 Verrucomicrobiota bacterium
CCCAGCGCGGGCATCCAAGGCACCACCACCGTCGCGGGTTCCGGCGAGGCCGCGAGGCCGCCGAGCACCAGCGCCGCCCCCACCGGGGCGACGAGCGCGAGCCAGGCCGCCCGGGCGCCGAACCGCCGCCCCGCCCACGGCATCAACGCCGCGAGGACGAACGGCAGGGCCGGCACGAGTGGGAGCAGTGGCGACAACATGGGCAGCGGGGCTGGTTTGTCTCCGCCTTCGCGGGCGCGTCAAGACGGTCCGGACGTTTCGGCCCACATATCAGACCGCCCGCCTTCCGCGCCGCACGGCATTCCGGAAACTGGAACCGTGCGGCCCGCGTCGCCTCGTCGACGCTACGGACCGAGCCGGCTCACCCTTCCTTCCGCCACTTGAACACGGAGGTCGACATCGCGGGCAGCGTGAGCTCGAGGGAGTCGTTGTAGCCGTCCCACGGCACGGGTTGGGCCATCACACCGCCGCCGTTGCCCTCGCCCGCCCCGCCGTAGAACTCGGAATTCGTATTGAGAATCTCGCGCCAGAAACCGGGCCGCGGCGCGCCGATGCGGTAGCTGCGCCGGGTGACCGGGGTGAAGTTGCCGACCACGACGATGAGCTCGTCGGGGTGGCGCTCGCTGTGGCGGAGATAGGCGAGGACGGAGTTGTCGGCGTCCCAGGCGGCGATCCAGCGGAAGCCCTGGTGGTCGAGGTCGTTCAGGCCGAGCACGGGCTCGCTGCGATAGAGCTGGTTGAGATCGCGCACCAGGGTGCGGACGCCGGCGTGGTCGATGTACTGCAGCAGGTGCCAGTCGAGGCTGCGGTCGTAGGCCCACTCGCGCGACTGGCCCCACTCGCTGCCCATGAAGAGCAGCTTCTTGCCGGGCCACATCCACTGGTGGGCGTAGAGGGCGCGGAGGTTGGAGGCCTTGTCCGGGATGTGCCAGGCGGCCATCTTCAGCAGCAGCGAGCCCTTCCCGTGCACGACCTCGTCGTGGGAGAACGAGAGCACGAAGTTCTCGGAATACTGGTAGAGCATGCCGAACGTGAGGTCGTTCATGTGCCACTTCCGGTGGACGGGCTCCTTCTGGAAGAAACGCAGCGTGTCGTGCATCCAGCCCATGTTCCACTTCAGGTCGAAGCCGATGCCGCCGTCCTGCACGGGTTTGGTGATGCCGGCGAAGGCGGTCGACTCCTCGGCGATCATCAGCACGCCCGGATAGTAGTGGTGGACGAGGCCGTTGACCTGCTTGAGGAACTCGATCGCCTCCAGATTCTCGCGACCGCCGAACTTGTTCGGGATCCACTCGCCGTCCTTGCGGGAGTAGTCGAGGTACAGCATCGAGGCCACGGCGTCGACGCGCAGGCCGTCGAGGTGGAACCGGTCGAGCCAGGAGAGGGCGTTGGCGACGAGGAAGCAGCGCACCTCGTGGCGGCCGTAGTTGAAGATCAACGTCCCCCAGTCCTGGTGCGCGCCTTGTTTCGGGTCGGCGTGTTCGTACAGGTGCGTGCCGTCGAACATCGGCAGAGCGAAGCTGTCCCGCGGGAAATGCGCCGGCACCCAGTCGAGGATCACGCCGATGCCGCGCTGGTGGAGGTAGTCGACGAAGAACTGGAAGTCCTCCGGCGAGCCGTACCGGTGCGTGGGCGCGAAGAAGCCCGTCACCTGGTAGCCCCACGAGCCGTCGAACGGATGCTCCGCGATCGGCATCAGCTCGACGTGGGTGAAGCCCATCTCGAGCACGTGGTCGGCGAGCAGCGGCGCGATCTCACGGTAGGTGAGCGGCCGGTTCGCGTCCTCGACGATGCGTTTCCACGAGCCGAGGTGCACCTCGTAGATCGACATGGGGCGGTCGAGCGTCGGGTGCTGCGTGCGTTGCGCGAGCCACTCGGCGTCGCCCCACTGGTAGCGGCGGGTGTTGCAGACGATGGAGGCGTTGTTCGGCGGCGCCTCGAAATAGGTGCCGTACGGATCGGTTTTCAGGAAGATCGAGCCGCCCTGCGAACGGAGCTCGTACTTGTAGATCTCGCCCTCGCCCAAGCCGGGAATGAACACCTCCCACACGCCCGAGCCGCCGAGCGGCCGCATCGGATGCGCACGGCCGTCCCAGTGGTTGAAATTGCCCACCACCGAGACCCGCGCGGCGGACGGCGCCCACACGGCGAACGTCACGCCGGGCACGCCCTCGATCTCGCGCACATGGGCCCCGAGCTTCTTGTAGATGAAGTGCTCGTTGCCCTGGTTGAACAGGTAGAGATCGTGCTCGCTGATCGTCGGGAGGAACGAATACGGATCGGAAAACTGCCGGGTCTCGCCCGACTTGAGCGTCGCGCGCAGCTGGTAGCGGAAAACCTCGGTCCGGTCGGCGATGAACACCTCGAACACCCCCTCCGGTGCGATCTGCACCATCGGGTAGCTGTGCTCCGGCTTCGCGATCCGGTCCACCACCTCGCAGCCGTCCGCCTGCGGCAGGAAAGCGCGCACCGCCACCCCGCGCGCCTTCCCCCGAACCTGCGGGTGCATCCCGAGATAGGAATGCGGCTCGGCGAGCTGGGCCCGCAGGAGAAGTTGAAGGGGGGTGCTGCTGCCGGCGGCGGTTTTGGCGCTCATGCGTGTGTGGGCGAAAGTATTCGCCCGGACCGCCGGTGACGCAAGCGCCGCTCCAAACCAGCGTCGGTTCCGCCGCCCGCGCGCCTCCGATTCGTGGAGTTGCACCGCGCCGGGCTTCCCTCTTTGCTCCCGGCCGCGTGAAGCTCCGCCAAACCCTCCTCGCCTCCTCCGCCGCTCTGCTCGCCTTCGTGCGCGCCCTCGCCGCCGACCGCGCCGCGCTGGATCTGGCGTCCACCACCGACAAGCCGATCGAGTTCGACTACAACACCAAGGAGATGGTCGTGCTCGATGCGCGCCTCACCTATGGCGAGCTCACCCTCACCGCCGACGAGATCCGCTACAACGACCAGACCGGCCAAGCCCACGCCCGCGGCCATCTCGTCCTCACCCGCGGAGACATCCGCCTCGTCGCCGACGAGGGCACCTACACGCTCGAGGACGGCAAGGTCCGCCTCCTCAACACCCGCGCTGGCTACTACCCGCTCTACCTCCAGGGCCGCGAACTCGAGGGCAATGTCCAGGAGTTCACGCTCAAGGACGCCACCCTCACCTACGGCGAGCCCGGCGCCCTCAGCCCGATGCTCCGCGCCGAGGCGCTCGACTTCGTCCAGGGCCAGAGCTTCCGCGCCCACGGCGCCCACCTCCGCCTCGGCCCGATCCCGCTCGTCCCGCTGCCCGTCTTCAGCCAACGCCTCGACACCCCGCCGCTCGACACCGACATCCGCGCCGGCTTCCGCAGCTCCCTCGGGGCGTTCGCCGATGTCACCGCGCTCGTCCCCGTCGCCAACGGCGTGAAGCTCGGGCCCGAGATCGGCGTCTTCAGCAAACGCGGCCTCATCCTCGGCCCCGCCGCCAGTTACGACACCCAACGCGGCGACAACTCCTTCTTCGGCCACCTCCGCTCCGGCTGGATCCATGACTTCGCCGGCCGCGAGGACCGCGGACTCGACATCGCGGGCCGACAGATCGGCCGCGACCGCGGCTACATCGACTGGCGACACCTCCAGACCTACGGCGACCACCTCACGTTCACCGGCCAACTCGGCTACTGGAGCGATTCCGAGGTCATCCGCGACTTCGCCCGTCACCGTTTCGCGCGCAACCAGCAACCGGAGACATTCTTCGAGCTCGCCCACACCGGCGACAACCACGTCGCCTCGGCCTTCGTCCGGGCCCAGCCCAACGACTTCCAGACCACCCGCCGCCGCGTGCCCGAACTGCGGGCCGACCTGCTCGCCTCCCCGCTCGGGTCCGGCGTGATCCAGCGCGGCTCGATCGGCTTCGTCGCGCTCCGCGAAGACGCCTCGACCCTCGCCCCCGACCTCTCCAGCGAACGCCTCGACGCCTACTACGGCATCGAGCGTCCCACCGCCCTCACCCCGTGGCTCACCGCCACGCCCGTCCTCGGCACCCGCCTCTCGCACTACTTCTCCCCGCTCGGCGAGCGCGACTCCTACACCCGTGTCCTCGGGCAATTCGGCGGCGACCTGCGCGGCCGCGCCTTCGGCCAGTTCGAGTACAAGAACGAACGCTGGGGCATCGACGGCCTGCGCCACCTCATCGAACCCTTCGTCCGGTATCGCTTCATCCCCGACGCCGAAAAGGGCCGCCGGTTCATCCCCGACATCGACCGCACCGTCTTCTCCACGCGACTGCCCACGATCGACCTCGCCGACATCCGCCACCTCGACGACCTGCGCGAGATCAACACCCTCCGCTACGGCCTCGAACAACGCCTCCAGACCCGCGACGGCCAGGGCGGCGTGCGCGACCTCGTCATCCTCACCCTCGCACAGGACCGGCACTTCAACCGCCTCGTCGCCCCGTACGCCCGCACCTCCGATGTGCACGCCGACATCGCGCTGCTCCCCGCCGCCTGGCTCCGGTTCGACGCCTACCAGCGCCTCGACCCCCACAACGGCCGCCTCGACGAGTTCAACTCCGGCGTGACCGTCACCGATTCGCATTTCTGGACCGCGCGCTTCGGCACGCAATTCCTCCGCGACGAGCTCGAGGAGTACAACGCCGCCGTCTCCGTCCGCCTCAACGAGCGCTTCACCGTCACCGGCCTCTGGCGCTACGACGCCATCGAGAGCCAGTTCTACGAGCAGGTCTACGGCCTCCGCCAAAACTTCCGCAACCTCTGGTCGATCGAGTACCAGGTCGCCTTCCAGCAGGGCCAGCGCCGCGAGTCCGGCTTCCAGTTCCGCGTGCAGCTCGAGGTGTTCAAGTTCTGAACATCCGCGTTGGGGTGTCGTTCGTCGGCGAGCGGTGATGGGGCATGGGGGATAGGTGATAGGTCTTGAAGAAAACGCCTTCTCGCCTGCCTCCGCCCATCACCCATGAC
>JAEZSJ010000175.1 GCA_023443985.1 Verrucomicrobiota bacterium
AGTTCTACAGCGTCGAGGTCTTCTTCAACGGCAAACCCTCGGCCGGCATGGCCATCCGCCAGGCGCCGGGCGCCAACGCCCTCGACACCGCCAACGCCGTGAAGGCCAAGCTCGCCGAGATGAGCCACTTTTTCCCCGCCGGCATGAAGGTGGTGTATCCGTACGACACGACTCCGTTCGTGAAGGTGGCCATCCACGAGGTGGTCAAGACGCTGTTCGAAGCCGTCGTCCTCGTCTTCCTCGTCATGTGGCTGTTCATGGGCAACATGCGCGCCACGATCATCCCGACCATCGCCGTGCCGGTCGTGCTTCTGGGCACGTTCGCCGTGCTCATGCTCTGCGGCTACTCGATCAATATGCTCACCATGTTCGCCATGGTGCTGGCAATCGGTCTGCTGGTCGACGACGCCATCGTCGTCGTCGAGAACGTCGAGCGCATCATGTCCGAGGAGGGCCTCTCGCCCATGGCGGCGACCGCCAAGTCCATGGACCAGATCACGCCGGCCCTCATCGGCATCGGCCTGGTCCTCTCGGCCGTGTTCATGCCGATGGCGTTCTTCGGCGGTTCCACCGGCATCATCTACCGCCAGTTCTCCGTCGCCATCGCCGCGGCCATGCTGCTCTCGGTCGTCGTCGCGTTGATCCTCACGCCAGTGCTCTGCGCCACCATGCTCAAGCCGGTGGTGAAGGGCCACGAGGCCGCCGAGGGCGCCATCTGGTTCCTGCGCCCGTTCTTCCTCTGGTTCGATCGCGCCTTCTTCCGGCTCCGCGATGCCTACATGCGCCTCGTCGGCAATGTCCTCCACCGCAAGCTCCGCTACGTCGCGGTGTTTGTCGCGATCGTCGGCGTACTGGGCTTCCTCTTCATGCGGATGCCCACCAGCTACCTCCCCGACGAGGATCAAGGCATCCTCATGTGCCAGATCATCATGCCCACCGGCGCCACCCTGGAGCAGACCAAGGCCGCCGCCGTCGACCTCCAGAACTACGTCTCCGAGCAGGAGAAGGACTCCGTCGAAGCCTGCATGATGATCGTCGGCATAGGCTTCTCCGGCACCGCCCAGAACAACGGCATGGTCTTCGTGAAGCTCAAGGACTGGGAGCAGCGCCAGCGCGCCGACCAGAAGGCCAGCGCCATCACCGCCCGCATCATGGGCGCCTTCGCCGGCAAGCGCGACCGCATCATCTACGCCTTCGCCCCGCCCGCCGTCACCGAGCTGGGCAACGCCCAGGGCGTCGACTTCCAGCTGCTCGACCGCGGCGGCCTCGGCCACGAAGGGCTCACCGCCGCCCGTAACCAGCTCCTCGGTATGGCGATGAAGGACCCGCGCCTGGCCAGCGTCCGCCCCAACGGCATGGAGGACACCACCCAGCTCCGCATCGACATCGACTGGGACAAGGTCGGTGCCCTCGGCCTGCCGCTCAGCTCGATCCACTCCACCCTCTCCGCCTCCCTCGGCTCCGCCTACGTGAACAACTTCATCAAGAACGCTCGTGTGAAACGCGTCTTCGTCCAGTCCGATGCCCCCTTCCGCAGCGGACCCGCCGACCTCGAGAAGATCCACGTGCGCGCCAACAACGGCAAGATGGTGCCCTTCGCCTCCTTCGCCTCCCTGCGCTGGGCCAACGGCTCGCCCCGCCTCGAGCGCTTCAACGGGTTCTCCTCGATGAACATCTGGGCACAGCCCGCGCCCGGCCACAGTTCCGGCGAGGCCATGCAGGCCCTCGAGGAAATCTGTGCCAAGCTGCCGCAGGGCATCGGCTACGACTGGACCGGCCTCTCCTTCCAGGAACGCCAGTCCTCGTCGCAGACCGGTCTGCTCTACGCCTTCTCGATCTTCGTCGTCTTCCTGTGCATGGCCGCCCTCTACGAGAGCTGGCCCATCCCGGTCTCGATCCTGCTCGCGCTCCCGCTGGGCGCGCTGGGCGGCGTCATTGCCTCCTCGGTACGCGGTCTCTCCAACGACGTCTACTTCCAGATCGGCCTGCTCACCACGCTCGGCCTCACCACCAAGAACGCCATCCTCATCGTCCAGTTCGCCAAGGCGCGCTACGAGGAGGGCATGGGGCTGATCGAGGCCACGCTCGAGGCGTCCAAGCTCCGCTTCCGTCCCATCATCATGACCTCGCTGGCCTTCGGCCTCGGTGTCGTCCCGCTGGCGATCGCCGCCGGCGCCGGCGCCGGCGCCATGAAGGCCATCGGCACCTCCGTCCTCGGTGGCATGGTCACCGGCACCGTGCTCGTCGTCGTCTTCTCGCCGCTCTTCTACGTGCTCATCGAGAAAACCTTCGGCCGCAAGAAACCGCAGCCCGCCGCCAAATGAGCCGCCACAACCCATTCCGGGACTCGAAACCCATGAAACGTCCTTCCCTCCTCCTGCTTGGCGGCCTCGTCCTCGGCGCCGCCGGCTGCACCCTCGAGCCGCGCTACCGCCGGCCCGCCGCCCCCGTCCCGGGCCAGTGGCCCACCGGCGTCGCCACCGCCCAAGGACAAGCCCCGGCCGCCCCCGCGGCCGCCGCACTTGTCTGGCGCGAGTTCATCGCCGACGCCAAGCTCCGGCAGGTCGTCGATCTCGCCCTCCGCAACAACCGCGATCTCCGCGCCGCCGCCCTCAACGTCGAGCTCGCCCGCGCCATGTACGGAATCCAGCGCGACTCGCTCTTCCCCGCCGTCACCGCGCAAGGCAGCGGCGGCAAGCAGCGAGCCTCCGCCGAGCTCACCGAGGCCGGCCGCCCACGCACGAGCGAGAGCTACAGCACCAGCCTCGGAGTCCTCTCCTGGGAGATCGATTTCTTCGGCCGCGTACGCAGCTTCAACAAGGAAGCCTGGCAGAAGTACCAGGCGACCAAGGAGGCCCGCCGCAGCGCGCAGACGCTCCTCGTCTCCAACGTGGCCGCCGCCTACCTCAACGTCGCCGCCAACCGCGAAGCCCTCATCCTCGCGCAGGACACCCTCCG
>JAEZSJ010000178.1 GCA_023443985.1 Verrucomicrobiota bacterium
GGCGCGGGCGCCGGCTTCTCGGTCGGCGGCTTCGGGGCGGGGGTGGCGGCCGGCAGGGCCGGAATCTCCTCCGCCAGCAGTTCCTCGATTTCGTAGAGACCGGCCACGGCGATGGCTTGGGCCACCGTCTCGTCGGTGGAGGAGGACCGCACCGAGGGCCGCTCCTCGGCCCACTCGATCACCGTATAATCCTCCTTCTTCTCCACCCGGCGATGGATGATCGCGTCGCTCGCCCCCAACTCGATCTCGCGGATCTCGCTGGCGCGGTACACTTCGCGGCCCAGCTCGAGCACCGCCGCCGGAAAATACGCCTCCCATTCGGCCGACAGGCGCTCGAACCACCATTCGAGGGACTGCGGGGAATAGATGCGCTTGGGGCCGTGCGTGTGCATCAAGGAGTAAAGCGGTCGACCCTAGGTATCGCCGGCAGCGCACCGCAACCGCAATTTTCGCCGGAAAGCAGAGCGGTCGCAGCGCGGCTCGCCGCCCGCTCCATTTTCGGATTCCGCTGCGCGATTTCCCCGTTTCACTCCACTGCAGCCATGGCGCGCACCCGCCCCACTCCCACCACCCGTTCCCCGCGCCGTGCCGCGCCGTCCACCGCCCGCTGGGCGAGCATCCAGCTCTTCGCCATGGACGTCGACGGAGTCCTCACCGACGGCACGATCTTCGTCTCCTCCGATGGTTCCGAAACAAAAGGCTTCTCGGTGCTCGACGGCATGGGGCTCTCCCGCCTGCGCCAGGCCGGCATCGCCGTCGCCTGGATCTCCGGCCGCGAGTCCGGCGCAACCACCCGCCGCGCCGCCGAGCTGAAGATCGCGCACCTCGTTCAAGGCCGCACCGACAAGCTCGCCGCCCTGCAGGAACTCGCCGCCCGGCTGGGACTCTCAGCCGAGAACATCTGCTACATGGGCGACGACGACATCGACACTCCCGCCATCTCCTGGGCCGCGATCGGGATCGCGCCCGCCCGAGGGATGCCCTCCGCGCTCGCCGCCGCCGACTACATCCCGGCCCGGCCCGCGGGCGCCGGGGCGGTGCGCGAAGTCTGCGAACACCTCCTCGCGGCCCGTGCCCGGCGCGCCAATACCTGACGCCATGCGCCCGCTCGGCCACCTCCGCTCCCGCCTCTGCCTCGCCGCGTTTCTCGCCATCGCCGCGGGCTCGTCGCGGGCGGCCGCCCCGTCGCTCGCCGATTCCCCGATCATCGACTTCCGGCTCTCCCTGTTCGACGCAGAATCCGGCCGCAAGACCTCCGACCTGCGCGGGGGCAGCGCGACCTACCGCGGCAACGAACTGGTCGAGATCAACGAGTTCACCCTCACCCTCCTCAACTCCCGCGACGCCGTCGCCCTCAAGGTCGCCAGCCCGAAGGCGCTGCTGCACGTGCGCACCCGCCTTGCCGAAGGCTCCGAGGGCATCGACGTCCAAGGCCCCGGCTACTCCCTCTCGGGCCGGACTTGGCGATGCGAGGAAAACACCCGCAAGGTCGCCCTCCGTGACGGCGCCCGCGTCGCCTTCCAAGCCCCGCTCATCGACATCCTGAAATGAACCGCTCCGTCCTCCCTCTCGCCCTGTGCGCGGCCCTCGCCGCCCTGCCCCTCCGCGCCGACGAGCCCGCGCCCGCGGCGCCGACGACCATCGTCAGCCAGAACCTCGACATGCAGAGCACCGACGACGAGAGCTACTTCCTCTTCACCGGCCTCGTCATCGTGAAGGGCAACAACATCAGCCTCACCTGCGACCGCCTCGAGGCCGTCACGCGCCGCACCAAGCCCGACATCCTTCAGGATCAGGACCGGACCGCGCTCGGCCAGGTCGGCAAGTTCAAGAGCCTGCTCGCCACCGGCCGCGTGCGCATCGAACAGGGTGACCGCGTCGCCACCTGCGGCCGCGCCGAGGTGCTGCCCGGCGAGGAGCGCATCACCCTCACCGAGGACCCGATGGTCCGCGACGGCGACAGCACCGTCGTCGGCGAACGCATCATCCTCCTGCGCGGCGAGCGCCGGGCCATCATCGAGAAGGCGCGCATCACCCTCCCGGCGATCAAGGACCTTGGCTTCCCGAAGGACGCGCCACCTCCCGCACCCAACGCCGCACCGGCGCCCACCGGCCAGGCCGCGCCCGCGGTGAAGTTCCCCCCGACCACCGCCAAGCCCACCGCCCCGGCGACCAACAACGGCACCGCCACCAAGAAGCCGTGAGCACTCCTTCTCCCAAGTCTGCGCCCGAATCGCCGAAACCCGCCGCGAGTTCCGCCACGGTGCCCCCGGCCGCAGCCACCGGCAAACCCGCCACCGCGCCGCAACGGGCCGTGATCTCCACGCGCGAACTGGTGAAGACGTATGGACAGCGCAACGTCGTCGCCGGCGTGAACATCCGCGTCGCCGCCGGCGAGATCGTCGGCCTGCTCGGCCCCAACGGCGCCGGCAAGACCACCACCTTCTACATGATCGTCGGCCTTGTGCCGGCCACGGGCGGGCAGGTCCTGCTCGACGACAAGCAGATCACACGCCTGCGCATGCACCAGCGCGCCCGCGCCGGCCTCGGCTACCTCCCGCAGGAGCCCTCCATCTTCCGCACGCTCACCGTCGAGGAGAACGTGCGCGCCATCGTCGAGACGATCGGCCTGCCCCGCCGTCTCCATTCGGCCCGGACGAAGGAGCACCTCGACGAACTCGGCCTCTGGCACCTCGCCAAGCAACGCGCCTACACCCTCTCCGGCGGCGAGCGCCGCCGCCTCGAGATCGCCCGCGCGCTCGTCACGCGGCCGAAGTTCCTGCTGATGGACGAGCCCTTCAGCGGCGTCGACCCGATCTCCGTGGCCGACGTGCAGAAGATCGTGCTCGATCTGAAGAAGCGCGGCATCGGGATTCTCATCACCGACCACAACGTCCGCGAGACGCTGCGCATCGTCGACCGCGCCTACCTCATCCATCAGGGCCGCGTGCTCACCGAGGGCACCGGCGAGTTCCTGATCAACGACCCGAAGGCGCGCGAGTTCTACCTCGGCGAGAATTTCAACCTCTGAGCCCGGCCGCCGCGCCGCTCACCGCGCGGCCTTCACCCCGCGCTCGCCCGGCGGCTCCGCCACGGTCACGGAGTACACCACGCCGTGCCGGATCGCGAAGTCGATCACCTCCTCGATGTGGTGGCAGTCCAGCTTCGCCATGATGTGCTTGCGATGGTCCGCCACCGTCGCGATCGAGCAGCCGAGCAGCTCCGCGATCTCGTCGTTCCGCAGCCGCTGTCCCAACAACGACAGTACACGCAGCTCCTTCGGCCCGAGCACCTTCACCGGCGACAACGGGTCGCGGCGCCCCTCCGCCAGCAGCTCCTGCACCTGCCGGGAGATGACGATGCCGCCGCCGAGCACCACATGCAGGGCCGCCACCAGCTCCGCCTGCGTGTCGTTCTTGTGCACCAGACTGATCCCGGCCACCTGCAGTTGCTTGAACGGCACCGAGCCCAGCACCGAGCTCAACGCCACGAGCCGGGTCGTCGGCGCCTTGGCGGCCCACCCGATCGCCCATTCCACCGTCGAGCCGTCGCCCAGATCCAGGTCGAAGAGAATCAGCCGCACCCCGCGCAGCTCGGCCTCGCGCTGCCGCAGCTCGGCCAGCGAGCCGATCGAGACCACCGCGGTCGCGCCGAGCTCCCGCTCGAGCAAACGCCCGAGGTAGTCCCGCATCAATCGTTGGTCTTCCAGGACAGCCACCTGCATGGCGCGCAGGATAACGGACGAGCGCTCTCGCGCAACTGGCCGGCGCGCACGCGACGGTTGGCGCAGCGCGGCCCACGGCGACGCCACGCCCGGATTATCCTCGCTCGGCCAACACCGGACCGTTGAATCACGCCATCGTCGCCATGGAGCCCGCCCCTGCCTCTCGCGAATTCACCATCCCCGGACCGCTCTCCGTTCACGTTCCCGCCACCCCCGGTCTGATGACCGCGTTCATCCTCGAGGAGCTGGGCGACTGGTTCGAGGACGAGATCCGTTTCGTGCGCGCCCATCTGCGGCCCGGCATGGGCGTCGTCGACATCGGCGCCAACTACGGCCTCTACACGCTCACCTGCGCCCGGCAGGTCGCGCCGACCGGCCGCGTGTGGGCCTACGAACCCGGCAGCCTGCCGCGCGGTTGCTTGGCGCGCAGCGTCGCGGCCAACCAGCTCACCAACATCCGGCTCAGTCCGGCGGCGCTCTCCGACCATTGCGGTTCGGCGCGGCTGGCGATCGCCGCCAATGCCGAGCTCAATCGTCTCGACTCTTCGGCGACCCACGCCGAGACGGTCCCGCTCACCACGCTCGATGCGGAGGCGCGCCATTGGGATGGTCCGGTCGATTTCCTCAAGGTCGATGCCGAGGGCGAGGAGGTGCGCATCCTCGCCGGCGCGGCCGCGTTCCTCGCGGCCCACGATCCTTTGATGATGTTCGAGTACCACCAGGCCGAGGTCGACAACCTGCCGCTGCTTGAGGCGCTGCGGCGCCAGGGCGCCGAGCTCTACCGCCACCTGCCCTCGCTCAACACCCTCGTCCCGCTCGCGCTCGCGCCCAACCCCGCGTTCCTCCTGAACCTCTTCGCCGCCCGTCCGCGCCGCGCCGCGCAACTGGCGGCCGCCGGCGCCCTCGTTGGCGCGCCCGCCCCGCTGCCGCCCTCGGATCCGGCGGCGGACGCCGCCACGATCATCGCCTGGTTCCACCAGCGCCCGTGGGCCGCCCATTTCCCCTTCGCCCACGGAGCGGGTTCGAATCTTCGTTACACTTCCGCCCTCGCCGATGCGCTGCGGGGTGAGGACCCCGCGCTCGCGGCGGACCTCCGGCTGGCCTACAAGCAGCGGGCGTTCACGGCCCTGCGCGAACTCGTCGCCGAGCGCGAATCGCTCCCGCGCCTGTTGTCCGCCGCGCGGCTGGCGATGGATCTCGCCGAACAACCGCTGTCCGTCGACCTCCTCCAACAGGCGTCCCGCCTTTCCCTGGCCAACCGGGACGAGGTCGCCCGCGAGATCGACGAACCGTTCCTGCCGCCGGACCGGCAACACGACACCCTCGCCGGTGAGGGCACGCCCGCGCAGGTCCTCGCGATCGAGATCGACGAGCCGCTGCTGGCACGCACCACGTATTCGGTCTATTATGCCGGCCGCAAGGCGCTGCCGCTGCTGCTGCGCATCGCGGCGAACCCGTTGCGCTCCGCCGCCTCCGAACGCCGCCTCGCCGCCGCCCGGCGCCTGCTACCGCTCTGAAACGGCGATCTTCATCGCGCGTCCGGATCTTCATCACAATCCTCGACATCGCCCGGAGCCGGCCGCAGCCGCCGCCACCGGGACGCTCCCATGGCT
>JAEZSJ010000202.1 GCA_023443985.1 Verrucomicrobiota bacterium
GGTCCGGCGCTACGCCGCCCGCGCGGCCTCGGTCGCCTCCAGGCAGCACAGGGCCGGTGGCTGTTCCTGCAGGCGCAGCTCCCGCCGCACGATCTGCGCGGGGATGCCCACCGCCGTGGCTCCCGCCGGGATGTCGGTCAGGACCACGGCGTTCGCCCCCACCCGCGCGCCCGCCCCGATCTCCACCGCGCCCAGCACCTTCGCGCCGGCCCCGAGGAAGACGCCATCTCCCACGGTCGGATGCCGTTTTCCCCGCCCGCCCCCGCGCCCGCCGAGCGTGACCTGATGCAACATCACCACATCCCGGCCGAGCTCCGCCGTCTCGCCGATCACGACCCCGTCGCCATGGTCGATGAACAACCCCGCGCCGATCCGCGCCCCCGGATGGATGTCGACCCCGGTCGCGAAACGCGCCGCGAAGTTCAGGACCCGCGGCAGCACCGGCAGACCGGCGGCGTCGAGCAGATGCGCCACCCGGTGCACCATGATCGCCCAAAATCCCGGATACAACAACGCCTCGACGCGCCCGCCGCGCCGCCCGAGCAGCGCCGGATCCTGCCGCAAGATTGCCGTGTAATCGCGCCGCCCCGCCGCAAGCTGCCGCCAGGCGAAGGCCAGCCGCTCGCGCCGGCGCCACGCGCGGCACTGTGGGGCAAGCTCGGTGGGCGGAGCATGAAGGCAGACGTGGAAGTCTTCGGAGATGTTCATCGGGGTAAGGCCAAGGGCGGGCGGAGTCGGCGCCGCTCACGCGGTGATCCCGAGCAGGTCGAGCACATGGCGCTCGACCCGACGGTTCTCGCCGGTCTCGGGGAAGTCGTGGATGTGCAGCGCGGGATTGAAGTTGAGCTCGATGATCGAATACGCGGCGGCCTCCCGCGCGTCGGCCGGGTCGGGCACGATCATGTCGACGCCCGCGATCTGCGCGCCCAGCGCCGCGGTGGCCCGCTCGGCGATCCGGTGGTAGACGGCCGGCATCGCGTCCGTCCAGTCGATGCTGTCGCCGCCGGTCGAGATGTTGGAGTTCTTCCGCAGAGAGACCGTGCGCCTCGCCTCCGGCACGGAGTCCGGCCCCAGCTCCCCCGCGGCGAGGAACGCGAGCTCCGTCGCGCCGAGCACGATCTTCTCCAGCGGCTTCACGTAGCCTTCGCCGCGGAAGGGATGCTCGTTCTTGGCGGAGACGAGCTCGCGGATCGTGCGCCGGCCGTCGCCCACCACGTTCGCCGGCACGCGATGCAACACCGCGCGCGTGCGTCCGCCGATCACGAGGAACCGAAACTCCCTCCCCGCGACGAAGTCCTCCACGAGCACCGCCGCATCGAGCGCAAACGCCGCCCGCACCGCCTGCTCGTACTCGGCCTGCGCCGCGCCCGCCGCGAGGATCGCCACGCCTTCGCCGAAGTTCGTGCTGCGCGGCTTCACCACGGTCGCCCGGCCCCGCACGCGGGACCAGTCCGCCAGCGCCGCGGCGGGCGAGTCGTGCAGGCGGCCCTCGGGCGCGAGCACTCCCGCCTCGGCCAACAGAACCTTCGTGACCTGCTTGTTCTCCATCGCGAGCGCCGCGACGTACGGGTCGGCGCCGGTCCGCGTGGCCTGCTTGACGAGGTGCGCGCGCCCGGCGCGCGCGATCCGGATGAAGTTGTCGGAGCGATCGAGCACCTCGACCGTCGCGCCGCGGCGCAACGCCTCGGCGGCGACCAGCCGCGTCGAGAGCTCCATGCCGTCGAATCGGGGATCGGTTTCAATCATGGGAAAATTCCTTCCGCTGCGCCCGGGCCAGACGCAGCCCCTGCTCGCGCAACGAGATTCCGGCGACGCGGGCCACCTGGAAGAGGCGGTCGACGATCCGGGGCTCGCGGCCGGCGAACACCGCGGCGGCGTGCGCCACCGCGCGGGCATGCGCCGGTCCGAGCAGGGCGCCGGCCTCGCGCAACGCGGCCCAGAGCGCGCCGGTGCGCGCGGCGAGGATCTCGCGGCGGTCCGTGCCCGCGCCGCAGGAGCACAGCGTGGCCCAGGTGTTGAGCCGCGCCTCCTCGGCGAGCACGTCCGCCGTCAGCGCGCGCGAGGGCAGCAGCACCGCCGCCGCGGTGAACGCCTCCAGAAAATGGAGCGTCTCCAGCGCCACGCCCGTCGGCGCGAAGGGATCGAGGTCGAGCACGCGGATCTCGAGGTACTCCACGCCGCGCCGCTCCAGCGCCGCAAGGCCGCCGCCCTCGGTCGTCTTCGGCCGGACGGGCGCGTAGAACTCGCGTTCGCTCGCCAGCCGGCCCGCCGCAAGCGCGGTGCGCAGCCCCGCCGTGTAGGCGTCGAGCCCCGACCACACGCCCGCCAGCTCGCGCCAGGTCTCCTCGGCCAGCTGGTACCCGAGCGGGCTCGAGCGCAGGCTGGGCGAGAGATGGCCGCAGGCCGCGAGCAGCTCGCGGTCCTTTGCCGCCATCGTCGCCGCCAACGAGGCGCCCCAGCGCTCGTCCACCAGCGGGCTCGCCCCGAACAGGTAGGTGAGCACATGGCGGTGCCGCAACAGGTTCCGCGCCGCCGCGAAATAGAGGGCGCTGCGGTTCGGCGTGGTCCCGGTCGCCGCCTCCAGCGCGGCCCAGAACGCCTCCGGCAGCGAGATGTTGAAGTGCACCCCGCTCAACGCCTGCCGCGCCGTTCCGTACTTGTCGGCAAGATACCGCCGGTACTGCCGCGCGCCCTCCTGCGCCGCCGCGCCGGCGAACTGCGCCGGCACCACCGCGCCGGACCAGCAGCCGGGCGTGCTCAGCG